>CAJPOH010000292.1 GCA_905372205.1 uncultured Treponema sp. | reverse complement strand
TTCTTAAACTCAATACGAACTCCATCTTTGAGGTCATCACCAGTTTTACCATTTACTTCCATAAAGTACGGAGCAGACTTATCATATTTTATGGAAACAATTCTTTCTGTAGCTTCATTTCCTACATTGTCTTTTACATTAAAATAAAATTTATAGAGACCTTCTTTAATGGGTGATGAAAGATCTTTAAGATTCCATTCTCCATTTTCCTTGTTTTCTATATCTATAGTAGATTTAGTTCCTGCATTGTAGGTGTATTCAGCCTTAAAAGTAGAAAGATTAGCACCAGAACCTACATCATACAACCTTCCATTAATTTTTGGAAACACACTTAAAAATTCTTCAAATGGTCTAATATCAAGCTCGGGAGCCTTATCATCACACCAAATTGAATAATTTTTAGAACTTGTTTGAGCAGTTGCATCCATAACTTCAACAACGAGAGTATGAATCTGCCCTTTTACAAACTTTGATTTATCAATTTTAAATGAAGTAGGCACACCAACTACAACAGAATCTTTCTCTCCCCTATCTTTTTCATTAGTTCCAAGATTCAACTTATAAGAAACTTTTATAGGCAAATTTTCAGAATTAGCAATAAATGTAAATATTACGTCATCTCCAGATTTAACAAAAGCCCTGTCAGAAAGTTCGTTTACACCATCACCATAGTGATAAGAAGAATCCGAACTTTCAACTTTAGTAACTTTAACATTACTAGGAGCTCCAGTACCAATAACTTTAACACCATATAAATAGGTTACATTCAAAGGAGTTGTAACTCCATGAGGCTTTATGCTTGATGGATCAATCATAACTGAGTTATCTTCTTTATCGTATCCTTTAACTAAAATCACATAAGAAGACCCAACATTAAGAGTTTGCTCAACAGGAACTGTTATCATATAAGAAGAGCCAACTTTTTTAGGATTAGATGATGTAATCTTTGTTACTCCTTCTTTAGTTTCAAAACCTGCTTCTGAAGGGGTTAGAATCCGATGGTTATCCTTAAAAAACTTTATAAAAGCAGAAAGTTCACAGTAATAAAATTCAAAGTCTTTGGCTTCTTTTAGAGGTGCCTCATCTAAGTTTGGAGATATTTTGATTGTAAGATTGCCACCTTTTGCTCTTGTATATTCAGCATAAACACTATTATGAGAAGTGGCATCAAAATCAATCTTACAAGGATTAAAGCCTAACACTTCATATGTTGGATTTTTAAATGGATTAAGTCCAAAAAGCCCCATTTTTTCTCTATTTTCATTTGTTAATGTAGCTTCTGTATCACTAGGACAAGAAATCTTAAACCTCTCATTTGAATCTCCAAATTTTCCTGCTTTTAGAGCTTCAATAATCTTCTTTGCTTCCTTTTCTTTTTCTGTATCAATCACTCCTTTCTCATTCAAATGAAAGGTGCCTCTAAACATATCATAAACATCTTGCACCTTATATTTTGGAAATATCAATTGTCCTTCTATAGTATATAGTTTTTCGTAGAGATAATAATCACTGCTTACGTTTCCTTTTTCTTTATCACCTTTGGAATCAGGAGAATCATACTCTTTTGCATTGTCGTATATTTTAATAGCACAAGGAAACGTTTTTAATCCTGCACCTTCATCATCTCCATAAAGCTTTCTATAGATTCCCTTTTCTAACGCGGTAGAAGAGAAAAAACCATCAATTTTAAGGTTTATAGAAGTGCTGAGATTTTCGATTGTAGTCGTTTCCCACTTATCACCATATGCAAAGAGTTCCAAACTAGAAAGTCCGCTATCATCAGCAGCCGTCCCCTTTAGAATTAAATCAGCCCCATAGTTATCCGAAACCTTCTTATCTCCATCCTTATCGCTTGTTGCAAAAGAAGAAGGTCGTTGCAAAAATAAAACAGGTGGGGTGTTGTCTATTATCAAAACTGATGTAGATTTTCCTTCTTTTCCATCCTTATCATAAGCTAGAATAGTTACGTTATATTTGCCATCCTTTAATGGAAAGTTTCCATCTTTGGGCTTATTAACCACAACACTCCAATTCCAAGCATCTTCTGAAGATTTTTCAATATTGCATGGTAACTCTAAAGCTCCTTCCCAAGCTCTATCAGCAGACTTCAGCACAACTTTAACTTTGTCCACAATATTATCATCACTTGCTACACCTCTTAACGTGAACGAGTTCCTTATTGTAGGCAAACTTTCACTTGGATAGGTAAGTTGACATGTAGGTGGCGTTATATCTATATGCCCCCCCAAACCAACATTGTTTTTGCATGTGTTAGAAAAAATTACCAATGAAAATATAAGCAACAAGCTCCATTTTTTGTTTAACTTCATAAAATTATCTCCTAGATGTTAAGAAAGGCTCCCTCAACGACCATCAATGCTGATTGGTCCCCCCTCATCCTAGTAAATTATCAATATAAAAGTAGCATTCAAAAATGAATAGCCGAAAGCCATTAATGACTCATCGGCATATTACAATTTAAACTACTACACAAGAAACGTCAAATAC
>CAJPOH010000291.1 GCA_905372205.1 uncultured Treponema sp. | reverse complement strand
ATAATTCATTATAAATTTTTGTTAAATTGCAAACTTCAAGCATAGGTAAACAACCCGAGTATTCTAACCTAAGAAAAAGAATAAAATCAATGGTAGAAAGACTTCAAAAATTTATAAGCGTAATACTATTATTAAAAATCTTTTTTGATTATCTTTAGTTTTCTTAAAACTAGTAAAGTAACCTCATCTTTTGTAATAATCAACAAAAATAATCCCATAAGACTAAAAATAATAAACATCACTATCAAGGCTATAACAAATGAAAATATTGTTGTAACGTTAAATGAAGAAACTAAAAAATGTTCCAATGGTTTTATGAAAAAATAAAGAGGTAAAATAGCAATACCAGAAAATAAGGTAATTTTTAACGTGAACAAAGAAATCTTTTTTAATATAGACTTGATGTTTAACACAGCTTTTTTCATCAAGAAGAAGAATAAAAACACTGTGTTAACAAAACTTGCAATGCTTAAAGCTATTGCAATGCCCCCTCCTAAAAAGAAAAAACCTAAGAGATAAGCAAAGAAAATATTTATAAAAAATGAAGCAATACCTGAAATAGTAGGAGAATCTGAATCATGCATTGCATAAAAAGCAGGAGCTATAACTCTGTTAAGTGCAATAAAAAAAAGCCCTAATATATGGCAATTAAAAGCTTTCACTGTGAGATTAACAGAGTTAATGTCAAATTTATTGCTCTTATAAATAACAGAAACAATTTCCTCACTAGAAAAAAAAGCAAAAAAAGAAGCTGGAATGGTAATTAATGCAATAATTTTCATTGAACCTAAAAAAAGGTTTTCAAAAGATGCCCAGTCAGTTTTTATTGCATAAGAAGAAAGATCGGGTAAGATTACAGAGCTAATTGAAACCACAAAAACTCCAAGTAAAAGCTCCTGTAGTCTTAGAGAATATTGCAAACTTGAAGCAATACCTACTCCGTATCCTGTAGCCAAAGATGTCGAGACCAAATCATTAATTTGATAAGCAGCCATACCTATTAAGGTAGGAGCTATAAGACGCAATGTTTTTTTTGTGTAAGTGTTGCATAACGCTTTTCTCAAATTGGTAAAAGAAAAAAAGAATTTATGTTTTAACACAAATGGTAGCTGAAACATTGCTTGCAAAAAGCCTCCAATTAGAACACCTATTGACATCGCCTTTGCAGGATCTCCTGCAATTTTTGATAAAAGATAGGTAGCCCCTATTACAGAAATATTAAAAAGAATAGGAGTGAAACCTGAAGGTGAAAATACTTTCACCCCATTTAATATTCCTTGAAAAAAAGCTGCTATCGAAATAAAGCAAAGGTATGGAAACATAATCCTTGTTAAAAGGATAGCACTAGTTTTGTCTTCAAGGCGTGGAAATAATAAATGCAAGATCAAAGGAGCAAAAATAATTCCTATAATAACGATGAGGCTTGTAAAAAAGGTAAGAATTGTAAAAATAGAAGATAGGAATTCTTTCATATCTTTTTTTTGTTGTTCTTCATCTTTTTTTGTTTCGATAAGTTCCTTAAAAGTTGGAATAAAAGCCACTGTCATGCTATTTTCTGCAAATAAACGACGAAGTAGATTCGGAATTAAAAAAGAAACAGTGAAGGCATCTGCAAGAGAAGATGTACCTAAAAAGCGAGATTTCACCATTTCTCGCATAAGCCCTAAAATGCGAGAGAAAAATGTGAGAAATGAAAGAAATGTACCACTTTTTAGCAATGAAGAGTTTTTGTTTTCTGATAACTTCATTTAAGTATAGTTTCAAGAGAAAGAGAAATCATATCTAAAAAACTCATTTCTCTTTCTTTTGCTGTTGTAGCTTCTTTAGTTACAACATTGTCTGATATTGTAAGAATAGAAAGAGCTTTAACACCATATTTACTGGCCAGCATATAAATAGCTGCACTTTCCATCTCTACTGCAAGACATCCATATTTTGCCCACATCTTCCATCTTTCATTCTCATCATAAAAAACATCAGACGTTACAATAGAGCCAACTTTGCAATTAATATTTTTAGCTTCAGACACTTCATAAGCTTTTTTTAATAATTCAAAGTTTGCAGTTGGAGCAAAGGCGAAACCATTAAAATATTGAGTATTTAAGTTTGAATCTGTAGAAGCACTCAAAGCAAGGACTACTGTTTTTAATTTGATATCTTCATGCAATGCCCCAGCAGTTCCAATTCGAATTGCTTTTTTCACTCCATATTGACTAAAAAGCTCAGTTGCATATATTGATGCGGAAGGTTGCCCCATTCCAGTGGCTTGTATTGAAACATTTTGCCCCTTATATTCACCTGTAAAACCTAAAGCACCTCTAGTTTCGTTATAACAATGAGGATTTTTAAGAAAAGTCTCAGCTACTAATTTGGCTCGCAAAGGATCTCCTGGTAGCAAAACACATTCTGCTATCTCTCCTTTTTCTGCTGCAATGTGCGGTGTTGGCATATCCCCTCCTTAAAAATAAGTAACTAATAGAAGTGAGTTTATCAAAAAATATTTTATGATACAACATGGA
>CAJPOH010000290.1 GCA_905372205.1 uncultured Treponema sp. | reverse complement strand
TTCCTACAATCAATAAAATCAAAAATACATAGAACCATATATTTTGATAAAAAAGTGCTTCTTTATAGAATGAAACATGAAAACCATTTTTATTGACAATTCCGTTACTATTTGTGGCTCTTACCTTAAAAGTGTAGCTTCCTGGTTTCAAGTTAGTGTATGACACGTCTCTTTTAGCTCCACAAGATATCCACTTTTCATCAAAACCATCAAGTTTATATTCAAAGTTAATACGTTCAGGTACCGTATAGCTTAGAGCAGTAAATTTAAAACTGATACGTTTTGAATTAGCTGGCACTTTAAGTTTTTCCTCTATTGCTTCCAAACTTTTTCCATCAATAATAATGTTTTCAATGACTACAGGAAGAGGTAAGTTATTAGAAATATCATACTGAGGATCGCACAACGAGACACCTTTCGAGGTCGGTACAAAGAGCTTATTTTCTTTAGTTAAATGTAGCCATGAATTACCTACCAATTGCCCTGATATACCATCTAACTTATCATATCGCGTTATATCTTTTGAAAGTTTACCATCTTGCACTGCTTGAGTGAAAGTTTCGAGAGGAATAAGTAACAACTCTTTAGGAGCTATAATCCAAACATTTCCGAGAGTATCTGGAATAACGTTGAAAATTTGCTCATCAGTATAGCCTATTGAATCGTTAGCAGGATAAAATACTCCATCTTTATAAAGAGTTAGTCCTGCACTTGTTGAAAACCATAGATTATTTGCTGCATCTTCTGTGATTCTAAAAATAATATTACCACTAAGTCCGTTTTCATTATTATAAAAACATTCTTTTTCAAAAGAAACTTCTCCATTTTTATCTTGCTTTATCTTAAGCTTTGCAACTCCTCCTCCATCAGTTCCAATCCATAACCCTCCTTTACTATCTCTTAAAGTACAAAGAGGAAAAGTGTTTGGAAGAAATTCTTCAGGAATCTTAATTATCTTATTAGTAAGATATAAAGCAGGTCCTGCTGTAGTGCCAATCCATAAGAAATCCTGATTATCTCTATAAGAAAATCTAACCCTATCATTTGGTAATCCATCTTTTTTTGTAATTGTTTTAATTTCACCATTTTTTTTGAAAATTAAAAGAGCATCATCAGAGTATGTTGAGAAATAAAGGCTTCCATCACTTTCTTCCCTTATCTGCCTAACTCTAATTCCTTTCATACGAGAAATAAGCGAATCAATCATAGTTTTTCTTTCACTTGAAATATCTGTGTTGATTATACATGCTAGTCCGTTATCACTTGCACTCCAGATATTTTTATCCATATCTTCTAAAACTGAATTGATTGTTTGGGAAGGTAAGTAAGCAGCTTTTGTAATATCTAAGAACTTACTTCTACTAAATTTTCCGATACCTGCATTCTTCATTGCTATCCACAAGTTTCCTTCCCTATCTTGACACACTGTTGAAACCAATTTATCAGGTAAACCTTTTTCTTCAGAAAAAAGATCATATCCATCTTTAATGAATCGTCCTAGTCCTTTATAAGATGCCACAAACAAGGTTCCACTTTTTAGACGAACAAAACCATTTACACTAGCAGAATGCATAACTTCATAATTATATATTTTCTCAATTTGTTCATTTTTTATGTGATACATAAGACCAGAAGCAGTTCCTAGCCATATTGAATTATCAAAATCTAAATAACCAGCAGAAAATATTTCATTTTCTGCATCTTTTAGATATGGTGCATCTACGAATGCCCCATTTTTTATGATTTTAATTCCATTTCGGTTAGAACCTACCCATATTGTATCTTTTACAGGCAAAATCATTGCTACAGTTCCTAACGCATTATTAACATCATTGGAAAGAGGAACAAATTGACCTTCATTACTGAAGTATGCTAAGCCCCCTGCAGTGCCAACCCACAGCCTATTATTATCATCAAATTTTAACGCTCGTATTGACATATTTGGTAAGCCAGCTTCAACTCCATAGTGAATGAATTTCTTGTTTTTATAGTTGTATAGACCAGAAGCATTAGTTCCAATCCATAAAGACCCATCATTACCCTTGCATAAAACACGCGGAGAAAGTCCTGTAAAACCATATTCTGCTTTAGTAAGTTTAGTGAAAGTTAAACCATCAAAACGGATTAATCCATCATAAGATGCAAGCCACATATAGCCTACATCATCTTGCACTATATCCAAAATTAAATTTGAAGGAAGCCCATTTGAATCTGTCCAGAAAGTTCCAACAGACCCTGCTAAATCATCAAGTACAACATCTGCACTAAGATTAAAAAAGAACAAACAAAAACACAATAATAGGTAATATTTTTTCATAATCTTCCCTTAACACAAGCTAAATACAATAAGACTTACTTTGCATGGGGTATTATATCACTTTTAATAAAAGTTTTAAAGCAAGTGAATGATATTCTTTGATTAAAGCACAATATGAATCAGATTTTCCACATTATAAATATTGTTAGATATGTCATAAACTTTCAATTCTGCAATAAACGTAAAGATTGTCTTGAAAGGCTTTTG
>CAJPOH010000289.1 GCA_905372205.1 uncultured Treponema sp. | reverse complement strand
TCCTTTATTAAAAAACTAAATGAAGTACTTCCATTAATGGCATCTGGAGACAAAAAAACTGCCATTGAAATGTATAATTTTTTAACTAACTGGATAATAAAACACATAGCTATTGAAGATCACAAATGGTCAAATTTCATACATGAAAAATATCCGAACGAAAAATTTTAGATGAGGTTTTTATTTTGAGAAAACTATTGTTGATTCTTTTTATTTTTTCCCTTACTTCTATTGTAATATTTTCACAGGTAGCTGTAGATATATTTGACCCCTTTTATGAAGATTTGAGTATTTGGCAAGCTGCAGGACTTGTAACAGATACACCTCAACTAAAGCCATATCCACTACAAGAAGTAAAGAGAATTTTAGAGATTGTAAAAGAAAAAGGTGATGTAGGGCAGGCTCGCATTGCTACAGAATATTATAATCGTTTTTTTTCTAAAGCCTATCATTTAGGTGGTGATATAGACGTAGCTTTTCAATTTCCAAATAAGGCAAAGGAACTCACTGTTTATCCTTTGTTGGAACTCAACTATGCTATATTTCGTCTTTTAACAATTTCTGCAAGCATTAGTGGAGTTATAACAAATAAATTAAATAGTAGTTCAATACAACCTGTATTTGCCTCTTCTAAGTGTGATTTGGCAACTGATAATGTGAAAGTAGGTTCTTTTTATGTTCTTCCTCAATTTAATTCTGGCTTTGCATTAGGAATAAGCGAATACTATTTTTCTGCAGCAATTGCAAGAACTCATTACGGTTCTTTTTTTGATGATTCAATATTCATCTCTAAAAATGCTATTCATCAAGGTCAATTTAATTTTGTTATCAATAAACCTAAATGGTCATATAGTCATACCTTTCTAACTCTTACAAGTACTGATGACCTTAAAAACAATCAAAATCCTAAAAAGTTTTTGACTCTTCATTCCTTAGACATAAGACCTCTTCCATGGCTTTCGTTTGGAATTGTTGATTCAATTATCTATGGAGATAGATTTGAACCAATATATCTCCTTCCTTTCTCTGCTTTTTTTATAAGTCAGGGATTGTATGATTTTCCCGACAATAGCCTTATCGGACTTACTTCGAGAGTGCAACCATACCGTGGCATAAGTCTTGATATGGCTTTATATGCTGATGACTTAGGTTTTAATGAAATAGTGAAATTCAAAAAGCAAGCAAAATGGAGAATGGCAGGACAATTTGGTTTTTCTTACACAATGCCTAAAACTCATTGGTTTACATTCTTAAAATTAGACTACACTTTTGTTACTCCATACACTTACACCCACGTTTCTTCATATAGAAGTGATGGTTTAAACTATAAGTCATACACCCATCAAGGTGAAGGACTTGCAACTAATCTAGCTCCAAACTCAGATAGGCTTTCATTAAAACTTAAATTTAGACCTAAGCATGGAATAAATCTTGATTTTTTTAACACTTTTATCCGTCATGGCAACATTGTTGAAAGCATAGACGATATAGAATTTATGAAAGAATACCTTTCAAAACTATATAATACGTCAGGTTCACACTTAACACATGCAACCATTACTGAAGAAGATGGAAAAGGTGGTACACGCAATAAGGCACATGCCTTTTTATATTCAACTCCTTTTCTGAACCAGAAAACAATCCAATATGTAGATCAATTAGGCTTTTTGCTTTCTTTTAACTTACCCATACTAAAGTCTGGTGGCAAAATATTATTCTCTATAGGATACACATTTGAAGCAAACATAAACGAAGGTGTTTTGCGTCCGATATACATTCCACGTAAAGATTGGAAGGGTTGGAATAATAAGACTTTAGAAGAAATTGCAAAAGATAGAGGTGGGGCGACCACAGCAGAAGATATTGCAGAAGAAATTATGGAAGAAAGAAATAGGCAACTATCTAAATGGAGAGCCGATGCAATGACTAGAGCATTCAACCATTATATTAGACTTTCATTTAAGGTTACGTATTAAGGGAAACATCTTTTCATTTTTTTTTATTTACTATACAATTGCAAGCCTCATATGCAACTAAAACGTTATTTTGGACCTGCTAATTTTTATAAATATGCTCTTTCCTTATCAATTCCAATAATAGTGCAAATGTTTATTCAAAACTTTGTATCTCTTATTGACAATTTTATGGTAGCCAGCCTTGGAAATATAAAGCTTTCTGCAGTCAATACATCAAACCAAATGACATTCCTATTCTTTGTTTCCATCACAACTATTGCAATAGGTGGTGGCATTTTCATGGCTCAATGTAATGGCTCAAAAGATAAGCATGGAATGAGGCAAAGCTATAAGTTTAAAGTTGTTGTTATGGCATTTGTTGCACTTTTGATGTTTTCTATTTCGTATTTTTTTCCAAGCTTCGTCTTAAAAATGCTTCTTCAGGACAATAATGATGTAGATGCCATCATACTAGAGGGAAAAAACTATTTAAGACTAATTGCAATCACCTTTATTCCCATAACACTTTCTTCTTCGATTTCTTCTTCTTTTAGAGATATAGGTATGGTGAAAGTACCTATGTAC
>CAJPOH010000288.1 GCA_905372205.1 uncultured Treponema sp. | reverse complement strand
GATGTGCTATACCCTTAAAGCCAAACAAAACAGCCAAAGTGTATATTAATGCAATCACTAAAAGTATTATTATAGTTAAAGTTGTGGACTGAGCTATGCCAAAAAGATTTGAAACACAAAGAGAAAGAAGAGGCGTTGCAAGAGAAAAAGTTGTTGCAGTTCCTGCTAAAAGTCCTATAATAGAAAAAATATCAATAGTTTTTCCTGCAATTCCGTCAGTATGCTTGCCCAATATTGATCTACAACTTTCAGATATCCTTTTAGTTTTTGCTTTTCTTACATAGAGCATATAACCAAATGCAACTGCTGGAACTAGATAAAAAGCCCATGGAGTAACCCCCCAATGAAAAAGAGGGTAAGTTGCTGCCCAATCTTGTCTTTCTGCTAGAGTCATGTTAGTTTTAGCAAAAGGAGAAGAATTATAATAGTATGCCCATTCGATTAAAGACCAATATAATATATCTGCAGCCATAGTTGACGTAAAAATCATAGCTCCCCATGAAAAATTTGAATAACGTGGCTTATCTAAATTGCCTAATTTTATTTTTCCATATTTAGAAAATGCAAGATATAATGCAATTATTACAAGTGAAAAACCTAAAAGCATGTAGAAAAAACCTAATTTATTTACCATTATGTTCCAAAGATAGTCTATAACACTTTTTGCAGTTTCAGGATATAGGAATAGACCGCTTGAAATTAACACTATTGCAATTAATGGAATAAAAATCAACGAATAATCTATTGTGCTATTTTTTTTCATTTTGATGCCCCTTAAATAAAATGAATTGAGTTGAACGAGAGTGAAATATTATTTTTTTTGTTTCTGTTCTATGGCTTTTTTGTAATAATCTTTTGCATAACGATACATTTTTAAGCCATAGTCTCCAAATGTAACTCCAAGTGCCTGTTTATAACATGTCCAAAGAGTCCAAAGGAAACCTGAAAGAGATATGTAGCAATAAAGACGTAACAATTCTTCATCAGTTGGTTTTCTTTTTAAGTATATCTCAAAAAGATTCATTATTTTTTCGTGATCGTAGTATGAATATATTGCAAACATAGCAATATCAATTATTGGGTCTGCCATTCCTGCATATTCCCAGTCAATAAGGCGTATTGTACCATCATCTTTTATAAGAAAATTATCTTTCACTAAATCAATATGAGTGAGAGTGGAAGGTAAGTTCATGCTGTCCAGAATGTTTAAAAGTTCTTCAATATCTTGCTTTACTTCTTTATAATCACTAAACAAAATACCATGCAAGCTATTTGCTAAATCTTCATAGTATAAGATACGTTCGCGAAAATCAAACCTATGTGGCACTTCTATATTTGATGAGTGAAGAATGCGAGCTACTTCCATACATTTTTTTACTTCTTCAATATTATTGGCATCTGCATTATGAGAACCTGTTTCATATTGAGTTATTTTAATACCTGTTTCAGGATTGAAGTAAATTAGCCTATCACAAAGATTTAATTCTTTAATCGCTTGATACACTGCATATTCTTCATGTCTATTAATCATATTTTCAGTTCCTTCTCCAGGAAGCCTAAATATATACTTTGCTCCATAGACTTCAAACAAAAATGATTTATTTGTCATTCCAAAATGAGAAGGATGAATATTCATGATTGAGCTTTCGTTGCAGTTTAGAACAGAAGTAATTAAAGTCATATATTCATTTTTAGTTGAGAGAAGGTACGAAGAATCAAAAAGGCGAAGTTCATCTAAAGATTCAAATTCATAAATCTGGTTTGAAGGTTGCTTATTAGCAAACATTGTTAATTGGTGTAAATTTTCTTTTAACACATCTTCCCAATACCATTCGTCTGTACCTTCCTTGACATATGCTTTTTCTAATAAAGGTTTCATATAGGAAGAAAATGTTCGTGAGAAAAACACAGGTCCATACATAATCCATCCACCGAGCATTCCTCCAACCTTTACATCTGTAATTTTATCATGCAAGCCTAATTTTAGAACCCATTCCTTTGTTTTTTCATTTACTTTCATAGAAGCATACCAAGAGTCGTATTCATAGGAGTGGTACATATTTTCTCTCATCCAATTATCACTGGAAAGAATATATGTGTTTTTTAGTAAATGTCTTGCATGGTATAAGGTTGAAAGATTGTTTTTTTCTTTATAATCTGGGTTAAAAAGGAGTTTTACACCATATTTATCAATTAAATATTCGAATGTATCTTTCAGGTATCCTACAACTACTGTTATATCTTTAACTCCTACTTCGTGTAACTGTTTTATTTGGCGTTCGATCATGCGTTCTCCAAAGACTTCGAGTAAACCTTTTGGAATCGCATAAGTGAGTGGAACAAAGCGTGAACCAAAGCCTGCCGCCATTATTATTGCATTATCAACCTTGCATTCTTCATAGTCGGCAAGTGCTTTTTCTGTGAGAAACCTTTTTAAGAGTGGAAAAGTTCCTTTGGATTTTAAAAAACCATCCATTTCCATAGAAAAAAGAATTTTATTCACATAAGCTAAAGAAATATTTAATTTTTTTGCTATTTCTCT
>CAJPOH010000287.1 GCA_905372205.1 uncultured Treponema sp. | reverse complement strand
TCTTGGTTCACTTTATCAATAAAAGGTTTTATTTCGTTTAAGCCTTCACGAGCATCCTTAACAATCTTGTCACTATGTTTTGATGCAATTGCTTTTTCATACCATTTTTTTGCTTCGTTATAATCTTTCTTTACGTTGCCTTTTCCATAATGATAGAACAAGCCTAACCTATACATTGCTCCGCCATGACCTTTTGCACTGGCCTTTTTGTACCATTCAAACGCTTCAGCTTCATTCTGTGTAAGACCATTTTGTTCAATGCCGAGTCCTTCTTCAAAACAAAGACCTGCTCCACATTCTCCTCGCGCTTGTCCCTTATCTGCTGCCAATTTGTAATACTCAAATGCTTTCTTTAAGTTCTTTTCTTTTCCACCCTTGCCAAGACGATATTGCTCTCCTAATTCAACACAAACCTCAAGCTGTTCTTTTGAAAGGTAGGTGAGCTTCCATTTCTCACAAGCTTCAGAATTTATTACAACATCAGAGCTTTCTACAGTATCATCTTTATACTTAACTTTTATTCTATGAGCCCCACTAGGAATATCAAACCTCTCACTAGAGAAACCTTTCACATCTCCTATGTTAGTTATATCCATGTACACAGTGCAGGGAGTGTATGTTGAAATCTCTAAAAAACCTTTTAATGTTTTTCTCACAACACTGACATCTTTATCACCTGCAAGATAGATAGGATATTTTAGTCTGCTGGAGTATACAGATTGTTGTTCACCATTTGTTTTTTTCTCCACATCAATTCTAACTTTTTTTAAAATATCTTCTATGCTTATGTTCTCCTCTGTAATGTATTGCGTTAAAATAGGAGTAAAAACACCATCTTGAGCTACACCATCAACTTCTGCGGAGTAGGCTGTAATTGAATTTACAAGTTTTCTTGTAACGGCTGCAAGCCCCCTTGTTGCACCTCCACGTGTTCCAGATTTAAATGGATTGTTTCTGCAAGAGTCTAATATAATAATGTTTGCATCCCCTTGCATATGATCCATTATATCATCTACATTGACACAATTATAAGGTACATCTTTTATTGTTGCTAGCTGAGTGTTTGCAGGAAGGAGATAGTTTGCTCCTTCAATCTGCACAGCGTGTCCTCCATAATGGAAAAACGCTATCCCTTCTTCTTTTTCGCATTTTTCTCTAAATGCACGCAAGGCATCAAACATTGCTTCTCTGTTTGCATTTTCAATAATTGTTACATTAAACCCAATGCTCTCTAAAGCTGTTTTCAGAGCTCGAGCTTCGGGGATGGGGTCATCTAGAAGTTCTATTCCGTTTTCATACTTGCCATTCGCGATAAGTAGTGCGTTTTTTATTTCCTGAGCGGATGCAAGCATAGGTAGTACAAAAGTACATGTTAATAGGAAGAAAAGACTGAATAAACACTTGTTTTTCATAAAATACACTCCTTATATATTGGCTTTCACCGCATATATATTGGAAAATCTTGCTTAAATAGGACTCTTTGTGGTATTTGTTCATACCCCCATTTTTCAAAAGAGCGAGTAGGTACTTCTCTGTCAGTGTAGCTACTTAATTCTTGCAAGGTGATATACCCATCTCCGTCGGCATCTGCCTTGCCACTCAAACCTTCTACCAAAATATAGGTGAATATGCCATGACCTTCATATCCTTCCATCGCAACTTGGTTATCAGATGATGCGACTATTGTGGCATGCCCTGTTGTACGAGTGAGGCGGTCAATTACTTGATTAATTCCGTCTTTGCTAGACAATCCTCCTCTCGTATTCATCCCTAAGAAAGAACCCGCATTGCAAGTATCCATAAGAATGAGAGTTTTGCCTGCTTTGATTAAAGACAAAAAGCGAGTGAGGTCATTTTTAGAGATGCCTTGCTTTTGTATATCTTGTGCATTTCTGTAACGAAAGTCCGACGGAAGATAGTAATAGTCACCGTCTTCATCATAGGTAACGCCATGTCCTGCAAGATAAAAAATGAAGACATCGTCAGCTTGCACCTTGTTCGACAGCTCTTGAAAAATTGATTTTATGCCCTCTTTTGTAACATCTCCATCAAAGAGATTGAAGTTGAAGATGTTTTGATATAATGCTTTTTTTTGCTTAGAAAAACCCTTTGTTATTAACTGGGCATCTGGCACCGCATATTTTAGACGAAGTTCTCTATCTCTATATTGATTGATAGCAACTGTAAGGACATATAGATTAGGCTTTTTTGTGTTGCCATTCCATTTGAGTGTTTTTCTTGCTCTAAGACTTTCCACCTTGCCTGCTCCATTTTTTGCATAGAGTTCAAGGGTGTTCTCTCCATTTTGCAAGGTAATTGTGTGTGAAAAGTGCACAGTCTCTCCAGTTTTGCTTGCCACTTTCTCAGCTAGGCGGATGTTTTTGCCATTTAGCAAGAGGTTCACCTCACCTATGCCTCCACCGGTGTTTTCAATTGCAAACTCTATTGTTACGTTTCTATTTGTTATCTTATCATCAAGAGTCAAAAAGATAGTGTATAATAAAGTTCGCAATTTGGGAGATAAAAAAAGTCATTGAAAACC
>CAJPOH010000286.1 GCA_905372205.1 uncultured Treponema sp. | reverse complement strand
AATCAAAAGCTAGAATATCTTCACTTTTTAAGCCCATTTCTTTAGCTAAAATATTCATAAATGAAGACTTTTTATCTGGTGCTTTGCCTTCAATAATAGCCATTAATGGCAGGGTGTCTTTTTGCTTGTTATAAGAATAACCTTCATTTACTTCTCTATTCATATGTATTGCAAGGTTTGGAATGATAAGAAAGTTCTTATCAATATTAACAAGACGCACTTCTGGGGAGAGTACATCCTTCCCCTTTATTGTAAGCCTACCTGCAACAGATAAGGGACGATCAAACCAAGTTGAAACTATAGCTCCCCCATACATCTCAGTGTTTAGCTTTACATAATGATTTTGCACTGTGATGTCAGGAGAAGGCTTAATCTTAAATGTAGGTGAATCACTGTGACTTCCTATAATTCTAAAGCCATTTTCAATTTTTTTACCCATCTTCCAAGCAATGATTGCACTACCATTTGTTGTTGTGAAATATTTTCCACCTGCTTTTAACTTAAAAGCATCTCTCCCTTTAAGTTCCACATATCCTGCATCTTTTAACATCTTAGCCAAATTGCTTATTGCATGATACATCGAAGGACTTGCATCAACAAATTTAATCAAAGATGTAGCAGCCTCATTTTTTTTCATAATAACACCTCAAGCTCTATTAATTTTATTTTTAGAGAACACGAAATCTTTTGCAGCTTTCACTATCATTCTTTCCATTCTTATTTTAGCTTCTAAATCTGTTATTTTTTCAAGCTCGGGAACTTTGCTGGAACCTACAACACGCCTAATCATTTCAAGTCCAGCAAACTTCCAAGCGTCGTTAGTAATGTCTTCTATGTATCTTTTGACAAATCTATTACTCCTATATAAAGGATTTTCAATTTCACGTCTTAGAATACTATAGCTAATTTGTCTGAAAGCAGAAACAAAAACATCCATTTCTTTTGAAATATATGCATGAAATTCCATTCTTTTTTTTGTTGTAAGATTAGGTTTCACCATATTATACATATCCGCAATAACAAGATGTGCTATCACATTACCCACATCATAAGCAATAGGGGCAAAGCTTGCAAATTCTGCATCAATTACAAACATATCCATGTTATTAGAAGGCTTACCGACAATCTTTTCTCCATCAAATTTCACCAACACAGAGCCTGTATGAAAGTCTCCATGAATTAAAGATTGCTTATAAGTTTTAAATTTATTTAAGTATTTAGCACTCACAAAACGTAAACGCTTATCATTGGTAATTTCATTTCGTAAAAATTCTTCATTGCCTTTTGTGTAAATATTTCTTTCTCTTTCATCAAAAAAAGGAGCCTTAAAGACTAAATCTTCTGTTATCTTAATTAAGTCATCATTTAATAAATTGATCTCATCCATATTTGGAGCTCTTTCAACAAGTTCAATATATGGAATTTGAGAAGTAGCAATAAATGTTGCAAAACGAAAGCCTAAATCCTTAGGCATAACAGCTTGCATTAAAGCTTGTCGCAAAGTGATAGAAGGAACAATATCTTCCATTAAAAAATAATGTTTCGCTTCATTTACTGAAAGAATTTTAGGCACCTTTAAAGTAGGAACATCTTTAGAAACCATTTCACTATTATGATTAAACCAATCCATATTTTCTGCTTCTAAGAAATTCCGTTCTGGGTCTATATGTCCATCAGGTTTAACCCGAGTAACGCTATCTGCTATTTTAATCACAACACTTTCTCGAGTTTCTTTATTGATAATGCGAAAAAGATAATTGACATTCCCGTCACTAAGCTCTTCGTATCTCACATTTTCATAATCCCACTTTAAGTCTTTTTTACAAGCTGTTTCTATCAGCTTTATTGCGTCTATTGGCTTTTTCTTTCCCATATTCTTCTAATTTCTCTTTGATCTTCTTGTGCTTACATATCTTGCAAAGTCCGTCATGTTATGCACCGTTATCTTATCTTGATAGACATCAATCCTTCCTTGTTCCATAAACTTATTGATTGCTTCTGCTGTTTGCTCCATCGAAAGACCTGCCCATCGAGAAACTTCTTCTGTTGTAATTTCAAATGTCCTAGAATCTCTCGTTCGATCAAGATGTGCTATAGTTTCATCAAGCATTAAAAAAACATCTGCAACACGGGCTGGAATATCTTCTATTGTTAAAATCATAAAACGTCTTTTTTGTGCATAAATACGCTTTACAAATGTTTTTAAGAGTCTCATGCCAATTGCAGGACTTCCCTTCATCAGCACTTCAAAGTTTTCTTTGTTAAACTCCAAAGCTACCACATCATCATAAGCTATAGCAGAAGCAGAACGTGGAGAGTTGTCTAATATTGCCATCTCCCCGAATATCTCCCCTGTTTCGAGTATATCGATGTTCTTTTCAACTCCATTAATGACCTTGATAAGTTGCACACGTCCTGCTTGAATCAAATAAAATGACGAACCTTTTTCAAACTCTGCAAAAATTACAGAACCTTTTGGAAACTTTTTTGCAAATCGCGAAAACGACGAAAGAACATCAGACATATTGCCTCCTATTATCTTGAGC
>CAJPOH010000285.1 GCA_905372205.1 uncultured Treponema sp. | reverse complement strand
GCTGGAAATCAGTGGTTTATCATACTCATCAATTAGAATGACAACTTTTTGCTTAAACTTTTCGTATAAAGACTCAATAATCTTTGCAAATGCAATATCAGGATATATTTCGTTAAATTGAATGTTATAATCTTTTTTCCACTCATCAATATGATGATTTAAAATAGCCATAAGATGTTCTGTTTTTGTATACTCTTTAGCATTCAAATCTAGCTTTAATACAGGATACTTGTGCCATTCACTGTTGTTTTCTGCCTTAATCTTTTCAATAGCAAGCCCCTTAAAGAGCTCTTTTTTTCCTTCAAAATACGCTTGCAATGTCGAAATAAATAAGCTCTTACCAAAGCGACGAGGTCGAGTGAGAAAATAAGCTCGTCCCACAATCTCTAATTGAGGAATAAACTGAGTCTTGTCAACATAAACGTAAGAGGCTGTCCTCATTGTTTCAAAATCTTGAATGCCTATAGGCATGTTCCTAATTTCTTGCATACGATAAGTATAACATTAAAAAAAATGTATTGCAAATAGAGCGAATCGCATTAAGTCTTTAGAACACCCCCTGCTTAAGCAGGGCTTCATGAGGCTATCAATATCTATATACGTACGAAATTTGTGGCGTTATGTTTCCTTTTGCTGTGCTAACAAGGTCAAACTTCAAGCCTGATTTGTTGGCATAAGCAATAATACTTGGACTGTCATCATAGTACGCAGGTCTAGCAGCACCATATATAATTGCTACAATTTCTATAACCACACCTAACCCCAAAAGTGCACCTCCAGTACCACTTAAAGACTCATATTTTTCTAAATCTCTTTTATACGCAGAAGTTTCTATATCTCTTATCCAATACCCGTTTGAATCCTTTTCCAATTTCTCATAATCACGTATATGACTATGAGGAGATACTCTTTTACTCAAAATCCCTATCCCAGAAAATAAAAATATCCACGCAAGACCATGTGTAACGGTTAAGAAAGCACCATCTCCATAGTGACCTTGCATATATGAACCAAGCCCAAATAACATATTTTGAAAACCTACCATATGCACATTTATAGACTTACCCTTAACACCTTTAACAGATTTTCTCCCTCCTTTTTTATATTTCATTCCAAGTATATTACTTTCTTTTTGACCTAGCTCCACATCCATACGATACATATCTGAAATAGCTGCTGTTTTAACGTTTAATGCTCGTATAGTTAAAGTGTAAATGCCACCATATTGTTTTAACATTCCTTGTATAACAGTTTCAGCTCCAACCTTTGCCCCCAATTGTTGCATGGTCTCATCTCCAACTTCTCCCGAAAGTTGAAAGTTCATTTCTTTTTTTATTGCTTCCAAATTTGCACGGTCTGCAATTGTAAGCTTCCTTAGCTTGATGAAGTGCAATGTTAGCTCATCCATCATAAAGTCGCTTAGCTCTGCATTTCCTGAATAAATACCAATAATTGCAACAACGCTTTTTGCTCTAAGCGAAGAAGAAAACTGCTCTGCCGTTTCTTTTAGTGCTTCTTGCAATTCCGTTGCAAATACAGAACCAGCACACAACAACATCCCAACAAACACAATAAACCTTTTCATCAACATCTCCTTATTTCATTGTTTAAAAAACAATAAGTAAAATCTTAATAAAATTTACACACTATCCTAGCGAAAAATCTCCATAAAGTGTAAATGCAAATCTCTTGTAACTTCAAAAACAGCCTTTTTTATAGCTCCTTCAATATTTATATGCCCCCATTTTTGATATGTCTTTGAGTACGAAGCAAGAGACTTTCCACCATTTTGTAAATCTATTATTTGAAGTGAAAGTCGAGGAGTTACAAAAACACCTGCGTTGTTTTCTGTCACAGAAGTCTTAAAAACGCCTTTAATGCAGAGCTTTCCATTAAACTCATATACAAAACCTTTATTTTCAAGTATCTCCTGCAAAGCTATTGAAATGGCATCATCAAAATCATTTTCAATATCTATAGAAAATTTCATTTGCCCTTTTAAGACTTGCAGTTTTTCTTCACACTCACTTTCAAGAGCAACAACTTTTGAATGTATTTCTTCTGCACTAGAATAGCTTAACACATTTAGCACTCCCACTGCCATTTGCAAGGCTACAACATCTTTAAGCGTTTTTGAAAGACTAATAAATTGCAGAAAATAAGATGATTTTTTTAAGCTTCTTAATGCAGATTCAACGTTTTTAATGCCTATTTTCACTTTTAAAATAGATATTTTTGTTGCTTCTTCCCTATCAATATAAGCACAAACATACCACTTTCCGTTTTTATCGTGAAAATAGCTTTCCGTAAATGAAAGAGTGGGTAATTCTGCTTCTGAAAAAACAGAAACTTCTGAAGAAGTACTTCGCTCCTTATTCACAAAATCATTCATTTCACTCACGGAAAGACTACTTGTATTATTTACTGTGATTTTTGAATTAAAATATAAGACTAACTGTGAAATTGCATCTTCACGAGATGCTTGAATAGAATTCCCTGTGCCAAGTGCACTAACATACTCATCTTGCGGAAAGCATACATCTGTATGAACTAACCACGCAGGAGAGCCTTGGGCATAAAGATGGCAAGTAAAGTAAAGTAA
>CAJPOH010000284.1 GCA_905372205.1 uncultured Treponema sp. | reverse complement strand
AATAAAAAACAAATTAAAGAGGTTGCATATAGTATTTTAGGAGAATTGCCTGATGATATGATTGTTGATGAGTTTCCTAAAGACACTTCACTCATTGTTCTCGATAATTTTAGAACTAGCCAAGATGAAATGTTAAAACTAAAAGCTATTGCTCCTGTGGTTGCTATAGATGAAGGAGGGGCTAGGGGAGAAGCAGATTTTTTGCTTGATGTACTTCCATCCTTAAAAATGGAAAACAAAACCGAAAACTTAAAATATCTTCCAAATATTGAAGATGTTACTTTTATTCCTCTTCCATTGAATAGAAAGGTGATTAAGAAAAGTAATAAGATTGTTCCTTCAAAAACAAAAGTGCTTGTTATATTTGGAGGAGAGAATGCCTCTAATATGGCTATGCCTGTTGCTAAACATTTAGACAACATTGGTTTTCAAGTTTCTGTAGTGGCTTCAAACTTGTCTTTTGAGGATGTCACAAAGTGTTCACAAGAAATACAAACCTTTTCTGTGATTGAAAACTTAAAAGAAAGATTGCATGAATGGGATGTTGTGGTGACTCACTATGGGTTTACTGCCTTTGAAGCATTAGTGGCAGGATGTTTTGTCTTGCTTTTGTCTCCCACCCCATATCATTATAAGCTTGGAAAAGAAGCAGGTTTTACAACTATAGAAAATCCTGAACCTAGTAGGGAAGACCTAAAGAGAGCTTTCTTTTATGGCTTAAAAGTTCCTCACATAGTAGATACTTTTTCAAAAGAGAAAAGTTTATCAGATTTTATAAAAAATCTTTTTAGTGCCAAAAAATGTAATTGTCCTATATGTGATGAAGATTGGTCTAATAATGTAGTGGTGAGAGTTCCTGACAAAACTGTTTCATATTGTGAAAAGTGTCATATACATTATCTTTCTTTTATAGTGAGTAAGCAAAGCGATTATAGTGCTTCATATTTCTTTGATGAATATAAAGCCCAATATGGAAAAACATATTTAGAAGACTTTGAAAATATAAAAAGACTAGGTTTAGAGAGAATGAAGCATCTAAATGCTGTTTATGATGAGATTTTTCAAAGTAAGAAAGAAGTAAATATCTTCAAAACTGAGAAAAAACTATTAGACATAGGTTGTGCTTATGGGCCTTTTTTAGAGGCTTCTAAGTTGAGTTTTTGGCAACCTATAGGAACTGATATTTGTAAGGAAGCTGTTGAGTATGTTAATAATACGTTGCATATTCCTGCATTTGTTTCGGCTTTTCCTGCTATGCCGGACTCTTTTGAATATATATACAAAAAGCAATTAACTGGTTCTGGTTATGAAACAACAGTGTTTACAATAAAAAAAGAATCTTTTATGGCTGTTACAATGTGGTATGTTATTGAGCATTTTCAAGATTTAGATGCTGTGTTGCAAAAGGTTGCTTCCCTACTAGTGCCAGGAGGTATCTTTGCATTTTCTACGCCCAATTTGTCAGGTGTTACAGGAAAACAATCTATCTATGATTTTGCTTATAAAAGCCCTATAGACCATTATTCAATATGGGATTCTAATGAAGTAGAAAAAGTGTTGGAAAAATATAATTTTAAGATATGTAGGATTGTTTCTGTAGGACATCATCCCGAGCGGTTTAAGCTTCCTTTTAAAGTTAAAAAAGATGGCATTACTTGGAAGATTGTTGACTTTATAAGCAAGAAGTATAATCTTGGAGACGGAATGGAAGTTTATTGTATGAAATGCGGGAGTCTTGATTAAGAAGGCTTCGATAATTGTGGTTAGTGAATTAATTAGTGCCTTTCAAACTCTAATTTTACAGTTTCTACTTCCTTTCTGTGTTTGAGCTTTAGATACAGTGTTTTGGTGTCTTGGTTATAAACATATCCTGATGAATTATATGTTTCAAAATGCGGATCTGTTCTAAAACTTATATCATGGATTTTTATATCAGTAAATTTTTCAACACCTTGTAGTACAACATAGTGGGATGCATCTTTTTGAAAATTAAAATCAAACGATAAGATGTTTTTTGAATTGCTACTTATTTTTATGTCTTTTGCACATGTTAAAGCAAAGATGTTTCTATTTTCTTCATTAATAAGAGTCTTTTCATGCATATACCATGTATTTTCAGGAAAAAATAAATCGTATAGGATGTCTGCACCTATAATTAATGTATCATTAGCCATAAGCCCTTCTTTTTTATTCTCGTCTTGCTTTATGTTAAATGACGAAGGGAAAAAAGAAGGATCTTGAGTGAAAGAATACAGAGAATTAAAAAGTAAATAGCCAGTGCCTTTAATAAGTTCACTTTCGATTTTATCGCCATATTCGATAAGTGTTTTTGAAATATTAAATGTATCTAAAGAATCAACAGTATTTTCTCTTGTATAGATATAGAGCATATCATCTATTGCAAAAAGTTTTTCTAATAATGCTTTTTCACATTTTTTAGTAATTGCTCCAATATTTTTTTCATCTCCATATATGTTTTTATAGTCGATTGAAAGTTGCAAGACATTAGCTAATTGCAACGCTGTCATATTTTTTTCATTTATTGTTTCAACAAATTCAAGTATCTTATCAATTAAATCTTCTCTTCTTCTATTACTTAGGAA
>CAJPOH010000283.1 GCA_905372205.1 uncultured Treponema sp. | reverse complement strand
TTTTGCACAAAAACTGGAATACATCAAAAAATGGAATGCAATGATTGCAATAGATGATTTTGGAACAGGTTATAACACGGATGTAGCTTTAATCTTTCTCTCTCCTAATTTAGTTAAAATTGATATGTCTATTGTTCGTGATGTGGATAAAGATATTGATAAACAAAATATCTTGGAAAATCTTATGTCATACACTAAAAAGCGAAATATTATAGTTTTGGCTGAAGGAGTTGAGCGTATAGAAGAAGTTGAAACTCTTGTAGCCTTTGGAGTTGACCTTTTCCAAGGTTATTATTTTGCAAAACCAGACTTTGATATAAAGGAACTAGATTCTCAAAAGATCGAATTAGTTAAAGGTCTATACAGAAAAAATGAAAGAAAAGCGGTTTAGGTTATCCTGTTGTTTAACTTAGTTAAAAAACTCCGAGCTTTGCGTGGAGCTACAAGCACAGCTAATGAAGCATCTCAAATAAAAGAAGATAGCGTTTCTTTATACACATCAATTCTCCAAAGGAATAAACTTAAGGAAAAGGATATTGTATCAGTTCATTTTTCGTTAACTCAGGATATAACTAAATATAACCCTGCCACAGCTTTAAGAGAGCAAGGCTTTCTATTAAACACAGCTCTTTTTGTGTCTCAAGAGCCAAAAATTGAAGGTAGTCCACCTTATATTATACGTGTTTTAATTTTATATTATGGCAGAAAAAAACCTATATATGTTTATGAAAAAGAAGCTATGTTTTTAAGAAAACTTTCACCAAAAGGAAAAACCTAGCACGTTTAATAAAAAAGTAATGATATTTTCAAGATATTTTTAGAATTTCTTAAATAAAAAAAGCACTGATTAACTTTCCCATCTTTATGGATCACAATTAACCAGTGCTTCTAATAATTTCAAGAGAAAAAGTTATTTTAATACATTCCCATTCCACCCATATCAGCACCTGCTGGAGGCATCATAGCTTGAGGATTTTTCTCTGGTAAATCACAAATAGCACACTCTGTTGTAAGAAGTAAACTAGCAATAGAAGCTGCATTTTGCAAAGCAGAACGAGTTACTTTAGCAGGATCAATAATTCCTGCTTTAATCATATCTGTCCATTCCATCTTTGCTGCATCAAAGCCAATTCCTTTCTTTTCTTTTGCTTTTTCTGCAATAACAGCACCATCAAGCCCCGCATTCTCAGCAATCTGGCGAATAGGTTCTTCCAAAGCTCTTTTTACAATGCTAAATCCATGCTTTTCATCTTCTGATAAGTCTTTTGTATCAGTTGCATTCAAAGCTGAAATTGCTTGAATGAGTGCTAAACCACCACCTGCTACAATACCTTCTTCGATTGCCGCTCTTGTTGCAGAAAGTGCGTCTTCCACTCGATGCTTCTTTTCTTTCATTTCAACTTCTGTTACTGCCCCTATCTTAATAACAGCTACACCACCTGAAAGCTTTGCCAATCTTTCTTTTAGTTTTTCTCCATCATATTCGGAGTCAGTTGCTTTAAGTTGTGCTTGTATTTCTTTAACTCTAGCAGTAATTTTAGCCTTATCTCCTGCTCCATCTATAATCATTGTGTTATCTTTGTTAATCTTAACACTTTGAGCTTGACCTAACATTGATAATTCAGCTGTTTCTAGCTTTAGCCCAATCTCTTCAGAAATAACTTGCCCACCTGTCAATGTAGCAATATCTTGCAACATTTCTTTTCTTCTATCCCCAAAGCCAGGAGCTTTGACAGCACATGTCTTTAATGCACCACGAAGACTATTCACAACCAACGTTGCAAGTGCCTCACCTTCGACATCTTCTGCAATAATCAACAATGGTCTTTGAGATTGTGCAACTTGCTCTAGTAATGGAAGCAAATCTTTCATTGTAGAGACTGACTTATCATAGATTAGAATATAAGGATTGTTGAAAACGGTTTCCATTCTATCCCTATCTGTAACAAAATATGAAGAAATATAGCCACGATCAAACTGCATTCCTTCAACATATTCTGTAACAGTATCCATAGTTTGAGACTCGCCTACATCAATAACTCCGTCTGTCCCTACTTTTTCAATAGCATCTGCTATAATCTTACCAATTTCAACATCATTATTAGCTGAAACAGAAGCAACGTGAGAAACTTCTTCTTGCCCTTTAATTGCCTTTGCATTTTTCTTGATGTCAGCTACAGCCACAGCTACGGCTTTGTCAATTCCACGTTTTAATCCAAGTGGTGTCATTCCTGCTGCAACAGATTTTAAGCCTTCTTTAACTATAGAATATGCTAAAACAGTCGCTGTTGTAGTTCCATCTCCTGCTACATCATTTGTCTTTGTTGCAACTTCTTTTAAAAGCTGTGCTCCCATGTTTTCAATTTTGTTTTCTAGCTCAATTTCACGAGCCACAGAAACACCATCTTTGGTTACTGTGGGAGCTCCAAAACTCTTATCAAGTAAAACATTTCGCCCTTTAGGTCCCAATGTTACCTTAACAGCATTTGAAATTTGCTCAACACCAGAAAGCAAAGCTTTCCTTGCTTCTTCATTAAATAATAGTTGTTTAGCCATTTAAAACTCCTTAAATCGTTTGTTTGTATTTCAATGACAACGTTGCATTA
>CAJPOH010000282.1 GCA_905372205.1 uncultured Treponema sp. | reverse complement strand
ATTTAAAATCACTAGGAGGATTTGCTTTTTGTGCCATCAAGCCTTCGCTAGTCAAAATAAATAAGAAAAGCACCAATAAACAACTAAAATAACGTTTCATAAAAATAAATCCTCCTGTATAAACAACTCTGCACAGAGTATAAAATATTACTAAGAATATCAAGGATGAGTGATATGAGCCTTTTATACATATTGATGGCACCTACTATTCCATACATCACGAGGGCAAAGGTTATTTAAAAACTGTGTATTTTTTACTTCTACAGCTTTTCTCCTAATATTTGTTTAATTTCCATTATATCTGCCAATATTTTTTGACGTGACATTTCTTTATACTTTTTTGGAACCATTTCTTTACTGGTGCATTCAATAGAAGCTACAAGATTTTGCAATTCAATTTCATAAGGGTAAGATGGAGGAATAAAATCTTGAATTGTTTTTAGTAAATCCTCTTTTGTTACCATTGTTCTATGAGAAAGAATTGCATTCATTTTTGCTCTCACTAATATTGATTCAATGTCTGCTCCAGAAGCTTCAAAGGTGAGCTTTTTTACAATATCTTTAAATATAACACCGGTTGTTTTTATATGAAGTTTTTTTTGCATAGTTTCAAAAATATTAGCTTTTTCTTCGACTGTTTCAGGATAAAAAAGAGCTAAGTGCTCTTCGGCTCTTCCTTGTCTTTTTAAGTCT
Source organism: uncultured Treponema sp. (assembly GCA_905372205.1). Taxonomy (GTDB): domain Bacteria; phylum Spirochaetota; class Spirochaetia; order Treponematales; family Treponemataceae; genus Treponema_B. Next base: position 1,915 of record CAJPOH010000282.1, on the reverse strand, counting down.
ACAGGCAAGAGGTCTGGGCGGCTCGTTATTAAAAACCAGATGATTTTTCCTCTATACTTTGTATCTCCCATAAAACTAGCAATTTGAGCAAAAACTCTTGCACTCGTTCCATTTACATCTTTTGTTTGCCTATTCCCTAAAACTGCGTCAGCTTCATCAATCATAATAGCTACCGGTGACATAGCTTTTAATATATTGATAACTCTTTCTAAATTTGCTTCTGTAGTTCCTTGCCATTGTGAGCGAAAATTACAAAGACGCACCATAGGAATACCTATTTCGCTTGCAAAAGCAGAAACCAAAAATGATTTTCCTGTTCCTATGGGACCTGCAATTAAATATCCCATTGGTATAGCTTCGTACATTTGCCCAGAAAGTGCCTTAACTGCTTCCTTAAATCTATTTTTAACAAAATCATAACCAGAAATAAAATCAAGACCATAATCTGTGTTAACAAATTCTAATAAAGAACTGGCTTCTGCTTCTATAATCTCTTGTTTTCTTTTAACTAGATAGTCCCTTGTAATTGGCATATCTTCTTGATAGGCTTGAGCTACCATTTGATAAAGATGAGATAAATTAAGCCCTGCTGTAAGATTTGCCATTTTAGCAATTGTCAATGACCTATCAAGATTTAACAAAATGTCTTCTTGATTGTTTCCTTTTGCAAGATATTCTAAAAAATGAAGGCGGGTGTTTTCATCAGGAAAAGGAATATCTATCTTAATTGTGTAAGGCGATGATGTGATACGTTTATTTATGTCACTTAAATTTTCTGCAATCATTACAATCGAAACATCTTCTCTTGTAAAAAGAGGCTCTGATGCCCATCTATTGAGAGTAACTAAACTATAGCGATCTACATCATTTAAATTATTAATCTCATCATTAGGAACTACAGTCTCCGCATAATCAATAATTAAGACCATTCTAATAGGTCTTTTTTCTTCTATTTCTCCTCTATAATATTTTTCATTGTTTTGATTTATAATATGGGTGAAATACTTTTCAAGATAGAAAAATGCTTTAGTTGGGTCTCTTGAAAGAAAATCTTGAGCACTTTCATCAGGATACTTTTTGTGCATTACAGAAAGATATTCTACAGCCATGCTACTCAATGAAAAAGTGATTCCACAAGAATAATCAAAAAAAGCAATTACATCTCTATTTCCAAAGATAACTTCGGATATATAGTCTGTAATTTTAACAAATGAAAAAACTCCATGATATGCTCTATGGGGCAAAAAGTCTCTTACATTGCCATGTATGCAATATAAATTAGCTGTTTTAGAGCAATATTTTCTTGAAAACTCACCCGCCCAATTGGGCAAAAGCTCTATATATTCTTGGTTCTCTTTTATCATGAAGGCTCCTTTTTTGTTTTGTCTTTGTAAGACAGGTTCTCTGTGTTATGTTTTTCTTAGCCAGAGAGGTTTTTGTCTTAGTCGTCAAGGTTGACGAGTATTGGAATCGCTGATTAAAGCTAGGAGAGCATTTAATCAGCGATTCCCTCACTTTCTCAAGTTGCCATAAGTTACGGTTAGATGGCAACTTATCGAAAGGTTAAAAATTCATAGGATGCCACTGATTAATTCGCTTTCGAATTAATCAGTGCCTCCTATTTTTTATTACAGTGGTTAGGCGGCTTTGCTCCTAAAAGAACTCCGTTTTTATCGATGAGGTTATAGTTTTTCTATCTCTTCATCGTTTAAATCATATATTTTATACACGATTGCGTCAATTTGATTGTCGAAAGGGTTAATCAGCGTTTCCCTAACAGCGTTCCATAATTCTCGCGAAGCGAAACACGCATGTATCGCGATGCAATTCTGCACAGAACACGGACGCAATATAGCGGGATTTGCACCTCGTTGCTGTACAGAATGCGGTCGCGATATAGCGGGGTTTGCACACC
>CAJPOH010000281.1 GCA_905372205.1 uncultured Treponema sp. | reverse complement strand
ATTACACATTTTCATTCTATTGACAAGATGACTATTTTAGTATTAAAGTTTTACATCTTACATATAAAATGAAAACCTGGAGGTAAAGAAAGGTATGTTTAATCTACTTTGTTTTTATAATGTTGAGGATTCTGAAGAGTGCTTGATTAAGTTCGGAACGTATGAGGACTCTGATGATGATGATTATGACGATAGAGATGATGATTATGATGACGATGACTATGATGATGACTGGGACGAAGATGAAGATGATAATTGGGATGATGATGGTTGGGATGATGAAGATGATGACTGGGACGATGATTACGATGATGACGATGATTGGGACGATGAAGAATATAATGATGACTATGATGAATAAATCGATATTATGGTAAGCGATAAAAAAAAGGAGAAGAGTTTTAACTCTTCTCCTTTTTTATTGCCATTTAGTCGGAAGTTGCAATCTTTACTTCATAAGCTTGAACACCTTCAATAGAAATGTAAACATTCTTTATAGAACGGAAGTTCAATGCTAAGCTTTTCCTAAAAAGATTATAAAAATCTTCAAAGTTGACACCCTTAGGCATGTGAAGTAGGCAATCACGCGGAAGATCAAGATATAAGACATCTTTTCTAATAAAAAGGCTCTTATACTTTATTCCGCGTGGGAAAAAAGAATGTAATTGATGGTTAGAAGGTCCCAATAAAAATTCTTCTACAAAGCAGTTTAAGCTTTCCTTATCTGAACTCAAGACAACATATCTATTTTCTAGTTGCACTTCTCCCGTTATCTTACTCTTAAAAAACATAAGATAGCGTTCATATTTTTTTTCATTAAAGTGCAAAAATCCTACAGCACTCAAGGTAGCAACAACACACAAAAAAAGAAAAGCTTTGAACCACTTCATAATCAACTCTCTGACCTAATTTGTTTCACTTTTAAAGCTAGTGAAATTTTTCTTTTCGATACCATCTTTTAGGTTAGTTTTATTCAAAAGATGTATTGAACTATTTTCATCTTGAACCAAAATCCCTTGTTCTGTAACAGAAATTGGAGAATATGGTAAAACTGCAATAGGAGATAGAGATTGTCTTTCTAGGTCTCCATTAAATTTACCAAGATAATATTTGCCACTACTACTAACTATAGCATAGTAATAATCACCATCTTTTACTAACATACTTTCTTCTGCAATTACATCACTACTTTGTTTAACAACTTCAAGAGTCCTTGAATTAATTAAAACAAGAGAAATAATTCCATTACCAGAAGAAGAGCCAGCTATTGCAAGAAGGTTATCCCCTACTTCATAAATATTTCTACCTCGTATTGTGTCCAGTGGAGAAGTTTTTATTTGCCTTGCATTTCTTAAATCTAGCATTACAATAGTTGAAGAAAGTGTATCTTTATCTACAACTTTTAAGGCATAGGCTCTAACAGCAGAAGCAATCAAGGCATCTGTTTCAGCTTTCTTTTCTGCCTTCTTATCTTCTATAATCTTTTGAGTGTCTGCAGCAATATCTTTTCTATCACTTTGTGCATCTTCCGTTTTATCTTCAGCCATTTTATCTTCAGTTTTAGCTTCATCTTTCAAAGCATCTGCTTCTTCTTGTTTGCTTTTAGCTTCTTCGTCTTTTTTATCTTTTTCTTTTTGTGCTTTATCTCTCTCTTCTTTTGCTTTTTCTGCATCTTTTTTAGCTTGCTCTGCTTGTTTTTGCTTATTTTTGTCGTTTTCTGCGTCTTTTTGTGCTTTTTGACTAGCTTTTTCTTTATCTTTTAGATTCTTTTCTTTATCATCTAAATTCTTTTTTGCTTCTTCTGCACGTTTTTTAGCTTCTTGGGCTTCTTTTTCTTTTTCTAATGCTTTCTTTCTAGCTTCTTCTGCACGTTTTCTAGCTTCTTCAGCTTCTTTTTCTTTTAGATCAACCATGTCCTTTCTAGCATCTACGTCTTTATCATCATTTTCTTTCATTTTATCTACAACGTTTTTATCAGAGATAACGCCTGTATCAATTGTGCTAATAGTGCCAGAATATTTTTGATCTGTTAGAGGAATAACAATTTGTGTTTTTCCCGGCCATTCACTATAAGTCGTTGATAAGCCAACTTTATCGCTAGACAAATGTTTAAGAACTACGCTCTTATATTTTTTAGCAAAAGCTTGCATATTTCCACGATATACAGCGTTATAAATTGTTATAAAATGAGACAAAGTCTTTGCATCTTGACGTGAATATCCATAACTTGCAGAAAGATATCCTTCGATGATCAGTCTCAAGTTATCAATGTGGTCAACATTAACTTGTGGACCTAAGATAATTATATCTGCATCTAAACCTTCTTTAATGGATGAATCTACAGCATGAATAACAAGATATCTATTGCTGACTCCTGCTTGTCCTGAAGTAGAAGCTCCTTTTAGATCAGAACCAATTCTTCTAATTGCTTCAATAGTATCTATTTCATCATGCTTTCCTGTATAGTTGATAAAATCAATACTTTTGCTACCACCTTCTCTTATTTCCTTTTCATCAACATCTATTGCAAAAAGAGATGGAATAGTTAGCAATATAAAAGTAAAAAATAAAATACACTTTTTCATAAAGTTTCCCCCCAATATGTTTTGAGT
>CAJPOH010000280.1 GCA_905372205.1 uncultured Treponema sp. | reverse complement strand
AACTAGAAGAATTTAGGAAGTTTTTCCTACTAATAACGATTATTTCTTTGATATTTGTTTCTTGTAACCAACCATCAAATGAATTGGAGCAAGGAAATGTTACTATCACTGTAACTCATGATTCCAACATTAAAAAAGCTCGTACCAGCTTTACGTTGCTCAAAGGGACTAAACTGGGCTTTACAGCATTGAAGGAAAAAATAGCACCAGAGTTTGCTAAAGCTTATGTGATTTCTAAAATTATGTTGAACGATGCTAGTGGAGATGAAATTACAAACACTGCCCCTTATACATTTAATACAGATACTAAAATCTATGTTTCTTCGAGAAGAGAAGGTAGTGGTGAAAAATTAGAACTAGTGGAACTCAAAGTTGCTGGAAAAAGTATAGAAATTGCAGATGTAATGGATGCTGGAAAACATAAGGAAGATAAAGTTTCTCTTGAAGCTAAAGCTATTCCAGGAGATGCAGTGGTTGAATTCGATCAGGACGTTAAAGATGGTTTTTTGAGGCTAGAAGTTGGAAAGAAAAACCTCAAGATAAAGGTGAAGAAAGGTAGTGATGCAAAAATATATACTTTAAATATTGAAAGAACAGCTAGTGATATCCCTCTCTTAAAAAAACTTACAATAGATGGAAAAAGCAAAGAAGCTGCACAGATAACTGAAGAAATGACTTTTACTGTGCATAAAGATGCTACCGAAGTTGAAGTTGTTGCTGTGACAGACCAATCTGGAACGTCAGTTACTTATAATCCTACCCTTACAAATGAAAAGCTTACCCTTTTAGGAGATGAAACCACTCTTACAATCACAGTGGGAACTGCTCCAAAATCTAGCATATATACAGTTAAAGTGCGTAAACTTGTGCCAGCTGGCAATCTTATTGATAGTCTATTTATTCATGGTGGGCAAAAGCGAGGTTCTGAAGAAAAGATTTCTACTGAAGAGTTAGACAGAATTCTTGATGGTGAGAACATAACTTTAGAAATTTCAGGACCTAAAGCTACAATTTTGGCAGGTTCAAAAGTGAGAAAATGGAAAACTTTTAAAATCAATGGCATACCATTCCAGTCACATCCATATCAAACTTATACTTCAATTACTGATGCTGGAGCAAAACTTCTTGGCAAAGGAGAAATAATTGATGTGAAGATTGAAGTTTCGGACGAGAATGATGCAGCTGAATTAAACTTCAAGATTAAGAGAACTGATGAAACTGTGGATGTGCCTATTGATAGACTTCTAATAAGAGAGAAAAATGTTCTTACATCTAAAATGCGACTTAATCTCATGGATGGCAGTAATCCAAAACTTGATGGTGCTGAACCTTCACTTATAAGGGTAGAAAGTGGTGAAAACGTTTTAAAACATATCAAAATAAACGACACCTCTTATACTGTGGTTGTTGAAAAAACAGATGCAGATAACAAACCAGTTTGGTCAATTGGAGGAATTGTAGAGGGAGTAAATCCATCTGGGAAAGACATTGTTCTTGTTGTAGAGCCTATTGATACATATTCTTATCATGCGATAGCTTTGGAATTCCATCTTAATTATAAAGTAGCAGAACAGATGAAAGTTGATTATGAAATTAATGGAAAGAATGTTTATAATCTACCTTCAACTTTTGTTCAAGGGATTACTAAAGGAACTAATCCTCTTATAGAGCTAGATAGTAAGTATTTAAATATCAAGTTGATTTGCAAAGGTCAAGTTAAAAAGATTAATGTGAATGAGGAAGAAATATCAGGTGATTCTTTAATTGTCAATGATTCAGATTATATACTTGTTAAATCAATTCCTATTGATTTAACAGAGAAACAGATTGATATTGAAGTTATACCAGAAGATTTGGGTGTTTATTCTCCAATCAAGTATAAATTTATGGCAAAAGGAAATAACACAATTGAAAAGATTGAGCCAACCTTTCAAGAGATTTCAGGAGATAAAAACCTACCAAAAGCCACATTTTTAGATAAACTCACGGGTTCAAATAAACCTTTGTACAAAACTGTTTATGAAACTGCAGATATTGTAATTGACTTACCTAGTTATGCTTATGATTTTTTGTGCAAAGAAGTAAAGATCAATGGAGAAAAAGTTGAAGTTAATGTAATAAAAGATTCTCTTACCTATAAAATTAAAAGAACTATTCCTGTTATTGTAACAAGCCCTACTGATGTTAAGATTGAATTTATTGCAAATGATGAAATATCTCAAGACTTAACATGGGAATTTCAAGTGCAAGGTGGAGGAGAAAAACCTAGTTTACCACAATCTAAAGTTAATATATTCAAAATTAATGGTAGGGGTGGGGAATATGAGCCTCTTCCTGAAGAATTAGCAGAACATTTAATAGATGGAACAAATCCCGTTTATACATTTGATGGAAAGAAAATTTTAGTTGAGGTTGGTTCTTATGACGATAAACTAATAGAGAAAGTTAGTTTCAAACTTGATGGTGTGCAAAAACATGAAGGCGTTCCTGCAAAAGAAGGTTATGCTTATCTTACAAAATGCGAATTTAAATTTGATGATACGGTTTCTCATAATGTTGAAATAATTATTAGCCCAAAAGATAAAAAATATTCTAACTTAGTTTACACTTTTAGATTAAAG
>CAJPOH010000279.1 GCA_905372205.1 uncultured Treponema sp. | reverse complement strand
GTAAATAATGTGTTTGTCAACATTATTAGGGAGTACAAAAAATATGGATAGTAAGTTTATTGAGGAAATGAAAAATCTTTTATTAAGAGAAAAAGAAAGTTTACTCAAGTCTATTAGTCGTAGTGAAAAAGAATTTGAAGATGGAATAGAGAATGCTTCTCCTAAAGACTTTGGGGATATAGCATCATATTCAAGTGACCAAGATCTGTTGGACGTGTTAGGAGCTCAAAACGCAAAGAAGATTCAAGCAATAAACGCAGCACTCTTGAGAATAGAAGAAAACAGATATGGTAAATGTACTAAGTGTTCAAAAGACATATCAGAAGAGAGACTAAAGACACTACCTTATGCAATAAAATGTATTGCCTGCCAAACTCGCGACGAAAGACGGCACTAAGCATCTCCCTTAAATAAGGAAGATGAAAAAAACTTATCCAATTCTCTTTCTGAATATCTTTTTGAATTTAGGAAATTCTCTTTCACTTGTTCAATTGTTTCGGCATCGAGCTCTAGCTTCTTATCATTTTTTAGATATCCAATAAAATCCTCAAACACCGAAAGTGGAAGCCACGGAAATGCAATATCAAAAACGTTATACCATTCCAAGTATTGTGCTGTATTTTCCTTAACTAAGTCTAAACCTTGAGTTCGCAATCGTTCTCTTTTTTCAGGCGATATTGTAAAAACTTTTTTATTAAGCAATGCACAATAATCCTCTGTGGAAAAAAGAGAGCCAACTTTTTGAATTAATGCAGTTTTTTCCACAGATGGAATATCAGCCAATATGGAAGCAGTGACAATATTCATCCCCTCACTTACTACTTCAGTAAGAGATTTGTTTTCCATTTTTACAAATTCAAGTGTCTGCTCTAAATCCCCTTTTTCAAGCAAGGGTCGCAAAATCTCTTCGTTATCCATACATTCTCCTGCATCAAAAACTACCTGCAATGTTATAGTTTTTTTTGAGTATTTTCAAGATGAACTCAATATGAATAAATAAAAGGCGTTTAAAAATAGTACTCAGCAAAAAAAACTATCTTGATAAATTTGCTTTTAACTCTTGTATTTTAGGAGCAAGGGCTGGAGCAAAAAGTAGTGCCTTATCATAAAATGCCCTTGCCTTATCTGGACGATTCATTCTTTCATAGCAAAGTCCTAAATAGATCAATGCTTCCGCAATACGTGAAGACTTAGGACACTTGGCAATAAAACCCGTAAGCAATTGCAAGGTCTGAGCATAGTCACCACCTTCAAAAAGACATCTACCAGCCCTAATATAGGAATCTTCTAAGATTTGGGGACTAGCATCAGGGGCATCGATAATGTGCTGGTATTTAAGAACAGCTTCATCAAATTTCCCTTTAGCAAATAAGTCATTAGCAGAAGAATACATGCTTTCAGCATCTCCCTCATAGGTAGGCATCGAGGCTAGAATATTTGGAGATGGATTTATCATTGATTGCTTAGACTCTTGAGTCAAATTAACACCAAAAGAATGACCTTGCATATCTCTTGCAGTTTGAATAACCTTTGCAATTTCAGTTTTATATTTGCCTTGTGGATAGTTTTGTAAATATCTAATACCTGCTTGGTTTGCTGCATCAAAATGCTGTGAATTATAAAAAGCTTGAACTACACTAAAAAGGCCATCTTCTGGATTCACATCTTCCTTGCTATCAAGTAGGGAAGCTAGTTTTTTATGAATAGAACGAAGTTGTTTTGAAAACACCTTAATCATTTGCAAAATTATTCTTGTGTTTGACTGAGCAAATGCTTCAAATTCATGTGTTTGAAAAGCCAAACATACAGAGTTTGTCAACACAATGGCATTATCTTCTCTAGGGAAATTCCCCAAGGCAGACTTAACACCAAAAAACTCTCCTTCTTTTATATAGTTTGTAACTTGTCCACCTGTTTCAATGTCTACTGAAGTAAGTGCAATGCTACCTGTTTGAAGAAGAAAAACTCTATCATCAAAGTCACCTGCAAAATACACAACAGAATTTGAATTGTATGTTATAGCCTTAGGCATTTTTTCATCCCCCGAAATTGTTATAAAATTCAACAGTTTCAATAATCGTCAATATAGCACAATTTCTACACAAAAACTTTAAGTCTATTCTACTATATATTTATAAAAAAAGGCTAGGCTACTTGAGCCTAGCCCATCTCAAAAATCAAAACACTTTACTTAAGCTCGAAATCAGGAAGATTAAACATTTTTGCAATTTTTTTGAGCAAGTCCTCTATCTTCAAGTTTTCAGAACCATGAACGATATCCTTTACCTGCCCTTCCTTGTTGATCAAAACAAATTTTGGTGTTGATTTAAACTTAAACCTTGAACCCCAAATCTTATCCTTAGCATCATATAATGCAGAAGGAACAAGCTCGTCTAAATGAAAAGTGTCTCTTAGTAGTGTTTCATTAGTTTTTATTTCTTCAGTAAGATCATCTTCGTTAATGGATGTAACTACAGGAATAACTGTGATATTACCCAACTTATATTTAATCAAATCTTGTGCTTTTGTCATACAACCACCACACAAAGGAGAAAAAAGAATTACCAAAGTTGGCTTAAGTTTATCTACTGATTTTTCCAAATTAACAGCTTCTCCTTTATTATTATAAGCTTTGTAT
>CAJPOH010000278.1 GCA_905372205.1 uncultured Treponema sp. | reverse complement strand
GATGTGCTTAATGGAAAAACATTAGGAGCTTTGCTTTCTTATTTTGAAAATAAAAAACTTAAAACTACACAAATCAAAACACATCTTCATGGTTTGTATAACGCAGATAATATTACAGCTACTATAATAATCGTTTCAAAGTTACTAAACTGCGATGTGGAAGCATTATCCCATCTTATAGTGAATATAGAATCCATAAGGGGAAGAATGCTTTCAATAGATGAAGGTCAAGATTTTGAAGTGATTATTGATTATGCACACACTCCATCTTCATTCAATGCTATTTTTCCTTCAATAAGAGAGCGTATCAAAAAAAGAGGCGGTAGGGTGATTAGTCTTTTTGGTTCTGGAGGAGAAAGAGATATTCAAAAAAGAGAAGAACAAGGTCATATTGCAGACCTTTATTCTGATATCATCATTCTAGCAGATGAAGACCCTCGAGGAGAGGATTCTGTTGCACTTTTAGAAATGATTGCAAAAGGAATTACCAATAAAGAAGTTGAAAAATCACTCTTTATTATTCCTAAAAGAGAGAAAGCAATTAAAAAAGCTTTTTCAATTGCAAAAAAAGGAGATATTGTCCTACTTCTTGGCAAAGGTCATGAAAATTCCATTATCTTCAAAGACAGAGTACAACGGTATGACGAAGAAAGTACTGCACGCTCATTATTAAGAGAGCTTTTAAATTAAAGGTGGCACTGATTGATTCGCTTATCTTTTTGAGCTATCCAAATGTTCTCTTATAAATCTAAAGTGATGCTATCTTTTCTTCACTAAGTCCTGTAGCCTTTGATATCTTGTCAAGAGAAACCCCCATATTACGAAAAGAGCGAGCTCCGCAGTCCATAAATGCGTCCGATAAGCTTAGTTCTTCAATTGCCGGGCGTTCTTTCTTCATATCTATAAGATTAACATACTTTGGGCAAAATAAAAAGACAAGAAAAAACGGGGATTTCGAACCTCTCGCATGGAGGCATGCGAGACATTCCCTAACCTTAATTATAACATTAAGGCTTACATCTTATGAGATGAGATTTTTATACGATATGTCACGCTGGGCTTTAAGTTTTATGGAGGGAAAGCATTGATTAATGTTTGAAATATAAAGCCTATAGCAAAATAGATAAACAGGTTAATCAATGCTTCTCAAACAAGTTTCACGTTTATTATTTATTTGTTTTTGCTAGGCGGAAACCCAAATCTTTTTGATAATAGAATGGAGCAGTTGTAAACCTATAGCCTGTAGTGCAATGCCTTTGATTTCCTGCATAACCTCCACCTCTGTTTACGCGATATTCAATATCTTTTGCATATTTAGGACCTTTAGGATTGATCACAACATCATTTTCTGCATATTCATCATCATTTAGTTTAACATCATCATGAAAATAGTCCCAACACCATTCATACACATTGCCAGACATATCATATAATCCCAAAACATTCGGCTCTTTTTCTCCTACAGGATGTGTATGACTTTCTGAATTTTTCTTAAACCATGCAACACGGTCTGTATCAGCTTGATTTTTCCAATAAGCTTTGCCACCAGAAGGGCTATTTGCATTAGTTAAATACACATCTCCATACTTTTGAGCATTTGTACTATTCTCTCCTTGGTAGCGAGCTGCATACTCCCATTCAGCTTCTGTTGGAAGACGAAAACCGGTTTTACTGAGATCACAAACAAGATTTTTATCAAAATCTGCAAATCCTTCCGTATCTACAGCTATTTTTACAGGTTCTCCATTAAGGCGATAGACACATTCAGTAGCCTCTCCATTTTTCATTTCAGTGTAAGCATTGCACCAAACAACTACATCACGCCATGAAACATAAGTTACAGGATGTGTTTTCTTTTCTGTCGGTGCATCGCCCCCATTTTGAACTAAGCTACCTTCCCATCCTGGGTGAGTAAAAACATATCCTTTGTCTATTGCCCACATCCTCACCTTATACCAGATTTCATACGTTACTTCATATTGGCTCAATGAATACGGAGATAGCCTAACTTTTCTATCTTTAACAAAAATACCTTTCCAATAATCCTCAACACTTGGCATATCGTATGTTATCTCTACACCAACAATTGGAGTTTCTCTAACAGGTATAGAAATCCAACTCACCAGGTCTTCAGTTTGCTCTTGAGCTCCACCTCCATCAACTCCAGACCTACAAGCAAGTAGACTACAAACAAAAAACACAAAAATCATTTGTTTTTTCATAATTACCTCCAAATCTAATATCCAATTGTAACATGCTTTGGGCAAAATCAAAAGATAGAAAAAACGGGAATTTCGAACCTCTCGCATCGAGGCATGCGAGATATTCGCATCGAGGCATGCGAGATATTCGCATCGAGGCATGCGAGACATTCGCATGGAGCCATGCGAGACCTTCGCACCGAGCAGTGCAAGACCTTCGCACCGAGCGGTGCAAGACATTCGCATAAGGCGATGCGAGATATTCCCTTCGCTCGTAAGAATTTCGTATTATAAATGTCATTAAAAAAGGCTTTTTCAGTCTTTGTAATGCGGAAGCCCTGTTTCTTGACTAAAACTTTGTTATTATGCGACAATAGCTACGGTCTCAAGGAAAAATCTTAAAATTGCAAAACCTTAAAAATAGTAACTAAGGGAGTCTAAAGG
>CAJPOH010000277.1 GCA_905372205.1 uncultured Treponema sp. | reverse complement strand
ATCAAAGTTATACTTTTAGTAACAGTATACCCCACAGTAGCCTTTGTTCCTTCAATATACCAGCCTTCAAACACAAAACCTGTTGCAGAAATAGTAGGCAAATCTTCAGCTGTTATTTTGTAATCCTTGTCTACAGTTTTTGAAGCTGGAGCCGTTCCATGCTCTGTTGAATAGCTAATTGTTATTTTATCTTTCCACTTCGCTATCAAAGTTATACTTTTAGTAACAGTATACCCCACAGTAGCCTTTGTTCCTTCAACATACCAGCCTTCAAACACAAAACCTGTTGCAGAAAGTGAGGGCAAATCTCCAGCTTTTAGTTTGTAATCCTTGTCTACAGTCCTTGAAGCAGGGGCTGTTCCATGCTCTGTTGAATAGCTAATTGTTACTTGTTCAGAGCCTCTCTGATTGCTTTGAGTTTGCGACTTACAGCCACCTATCAAAAACACAACACTCATTAGCATAGCTAATGTGCCAACTGACGAAAACATTCTTTTCAGTTTCATCTTAAAACTCCTTAAAAATATAGATTGATTTAAACTAATCCACACGAAAAAAAATAGAGAAGAAAATAATAGTATCCTTGAAAAAAGGCTCAATAGCCTAAAAGTAAGAAAGTCTAAGCTTGGGGGGGGGGTACGACATACATACTAATGAAACGAGCCAGAGAAGTCTCTGGCTCTTCGCCTTTAAGCATTTCTTGAATAATATTCAACAACATTTTGAATATTCCCAACAGGATGAATATCAGTTGCCACAGGCAAAACATTGACAGAAGCAGATAAAGCTTCCTCGTTCACATTAAGCCAAGCACCTTTGCTTGTTGCTAGACTTAAATTATGCCTAATCAACGCTTCAACACCTTTTTTTGATTTTGTTGTGATAACATCGTTGACCTTCAAGAGCATAGAAGGAATATTTGCAGGTTTTCCATTGACACAAAAATGAGAATGAGAAACCATTTGCCTAGCCTGTGCCCTACTCATAGCAAAGCCCATTCTGTAAATAGTGTTATCAAATCTTCGCTCCATAAGGCTAATCATATTATCACCCGTAACGCCTTGCATCTTATTAGCTTTTTTGAACAAGTTTCTAAATTGACGCTCAGAAATGCCATAAGCAAAACGAAACTTTTGCTTTTCTTTTAATTGCTCACCATAAACAGAAAGCTTGCCACGTTTTTTAGAACCTTTTTCTTTTCCAGGTCCATGTGGCTTCCTTGTCAACACCTTATCATACTTAGGATTTCCATATATGTTCAATCCAAGTCTTCTAACAACTTTTCCTTTAGGTTGTCTAGTTGCCATAATCAACTCCTCTTAACCTTTTATTATCATACTACTTCTTGCACAAATCCTGATATGCAAGTTTTGCAACATTTTGCTCCGCTTCTTTCTTGCTTTTCCCTTCACAAGGTCCATAGACATTACCAGCAGCAGTAACTTGAACCTTAAAGCTAGGATTATGATCAGGTCCTTCCACAGCAATCACACTATAGGAAGGAGTCTGTTTAAGAGTTTGTTGCAAAAAAACTTGCAACTGACTCTTATAATCATACCAATCCTTTTTCTCTATGACAGAAGAGATAAAGGAAGAAACTAAAAACAAAACAAAATCTCTTGTTTTTTCAAAACCAGAATCAATATAGTAAGCACCAATTACAGCTTCTACAGAATCTGCAACTATTGCTTTTTTTTTTCTTCCGCCAGTTTTTTCTTCACCTTTACTAAGAGAAAGGTATTCATCAAAACCAAAATGAAAGCCAATTTTTGACAAAGTCTCTTCACAAACCACAAAAGCCTTCATTTTTGCAAGAACACCTTCATCTTCTTTGTCCAATCTCTTATAAAGTTCTTCACAAACCACCAACCCCAACACTGCATCTCCTAAAAACTCAAGACGTTCTCCATTCACAGTGCTAGAGCAAGAAACATGTATTAAAGCCTGATCTAATAGAGCAATATCATTAAAAGAGATTGAAATCCTTTTTTGAAACTTCTCAAGCTCTAAAAACCGCTTTTCTTCTATATGAATGATTCTCACCTCTCATTAAAACTATTTTTGTTGTGATTTTATAAAATTGTAAGCATCTCTAACTGTTTCAAACTCTGTAACCTTTTCATCAGGAATAGTGATGCCCATTTCTTCTTCAATAGCATAAGCCAACTCGTAAGTGTCCAAACTGTCAGTTGCTAAATCTCCCCTAAAAGAAGAATCCATAGTTATTTTTTCTTTGTCAATATCCAGCTTATTAGAGATTAAATCTCTCATTTTTTCAAATAATTCATCCATAAAAACACTCCCTATCTACCCAAAACATAATAAAGAAAAATTACATAGTTTCAGGGTTTACAACTTGTCTATTGCGATAAAAACCACATTTAGGACAAACACGATGCGACAAAATTAAGTTGCCACAAGCTGAGCATTCCACAAGGTTAGGTGCATTTAGACGCATATTAATTCCCCTTCGCCTTCTTGTGCGAGCCTTAGACGTTTTCGCTCTTGGAACTATCATAACTTAAACCTCCAAATATTTATAGAATAAGTAACGTCATGAAACTAGGATGTTAATCAAAAACACACATAATGTCAATTATCAAAATCTGGCTATACAGGGATTTCGCATTATAAAAAATATAAAATTCTTATCTG
>CAJPOH010000276.1 GCA_905372205.1 uncultured Treponema sp. | reverse complement strand
ATATTTAGTCTTTCTCTTACATTTTTAGATATTTTTTGTATAATAAAAAAATCTTTACTAAAATTAAGATGCTTATCTTAATTGTGTCTTTAAGGAGCGTTTTATGAAAAAAAACACTTTACCATGGGATTTCCTCGATGAATTTAGAGGGAAACAGTTTGATGGAGAGTGGCCAACTCTACCTGAAATGCTGACAATTTCTGCTACACGATATCCTAATAGAAATTGTCTTACAATTTTTGAACCAAATCGTATAACACTGACTTATTCTGAAGCACTAGAAAAAATTAAAACTTTAAGTTACTGGATGATTGAAAATGGCGTTAAAAAAGATGACCATGTTGCAGTTACAGGAAAGAATTCTCCAGAGTGGGCAATAGTATATTTTGCAACTCTTTTTGCAGGTGCTGTAATTATTCCTATAGATGCAGGTCTTCGTGTTGAAGAAACAGAAACATTGCTAAAAACAGCTCGTCCTGTCTTACTATTTTGTGATGAAGAAAAATATTCCCACTTTGCTGAAATGAAAAATGCAGACTTTGGAAAAGTTTTTGCCTTGCACTCACAGGAAAGCAAAAGATATGTATACAATCTAAAAAATATTGCAGAACATACATTGCCAAAGGTCTCAGAGACAGAGGTTGCAGCAATTTTATTTACGTCTGGCACAATGGGCAATCCAAAAGGTGTTATGTTAACACATAAAAACTTAGTTGCAGATTGCTACATAGCACAAACACATCTCACGCTTTATCCAACTGATGTTTTTTACGCACTCTTGCCTCTTCACCATTCTTACACAATGCTTGCTGTTTTTATAGAAGCTTTGTCTTGCGGTGCAGAAGTTGTTTTTGGAAAAACCCTATCTGTTTCAAAAATGATGCATGAGTTAAAAGAAGGGAAAATCACCATGTTACTTGGTGTACCTCTATTATTTAATAAACTTCTTGCAGGTATTTTTAGAGGTATAAAATCAAAAAGTGTGATTGTTTATGGTATAATAAGATTTTTGATGGGGATTTCATATTTTATAAAGAAGGTCTTTAGAGTGAATATCGGCAAGAAACTCTTTAAGTCAATTTTGGATAAGGCAAGTCTTGGTTCTATTAGAATCGCAATATCAGGAGGTGGGCCTCTATCGCCCAGTGTATTTAAGGCTTTTAACGAGTTTGGAATTGACTTTGTACAAGGTTATGGGCTTACAGAAACATCTCCAATCATTGCATTAAATCCAAAAGAGCATTTTAAGATTGAGAGTGTTGGAAAATATTTTTATCCACATATGGACATGAAGATTGTAGACCCTGATGAAAATGGAATAGGTGAAATCTATGTTCGAGGTCCTATGGTGATGAAAGGATATTATCTAATGCCTGAAGAAACAGCTGAAGTTATAACTGAGGATGGTTACTTAAAAACTGGAGACTTAGGCTATTTAGACAACGAGAAATATCTATATCTTTGTGGACGTGCAAAAAACATGATTGTAACAGCAGGTGGAAAAAATGTATTTCCTGAAGAAATTGAAAATATGTTCCAGATGTATTACAACCAAATTGATCAAGTTACTGCACAAGGTTATCATGCAAACAAAGATGATTTGGATGAAGCTGTTGAAGTACTGATCTATCCTAGCGAAGAACTTTATAAATCTCTTAATCTTACAAGAGGTAGGCAAGAAGATGATGCAAAGGTAGAGAAAGAAATTGAAGGTATAATTGGAATAGTCAACAAAAAATTACTTCCATATCAGAGAATAACAAAGACGACTTTCTTAAAAGAACCTTTGGAAATGACTACCACTAAAAAAGTTAAAAGACATCGGTAAGGCTTGATGAAGCCTACAAAATGATCGCACTTTTGTAGGCTTTATGCTGAAAAATTAGAAAGATTAGTCTTGCATTTTTAAGGAGCAATTTGATGGGTATAAGGGAAGAAAAAACGAAATTGAGAGCTTATATTAAGACTATGACTAATTCAGCTTTAGGCAAAACTATTATGCAAAATGCTAATGTGCTACAAGAAGACGAAGCCTATTGTAGAGATTTCTTGAAACGAATGTCTTCGTATAAAGAAGCTAAAACAGTTTTTGCTTATGTTGCTATGAATGATGAGTTTCCAACAACGAACTTACTAAAAAGAATTATCAAAGATGGTAAGACTTTGGCACTTCCCGTGGTTGATGGGAAAAATCTAATTTTTAGAGAAGTGAGTCTTGAAGATGATAACATCACTTCTCTTAAAAAAGGATCTTATGGGATTTTAGAACCAAGTGATAAAACTCCTATTTTATTTCCAAATAATTCAAAAATGCTTTCAAAACTTTTGCCTTTAACAGTGATTGTTCCTGCAAGGGCTTTTTCAAACAAAGGAGAAAGGCTAGGTCATGGAGGAGGTTTTTATGATCGTTTTTTTGCATCCCTTTTTTCTTTAGCTGACAAAGCTTTTATTTCATTAGTTGGAGTCTGTTTTTCTTTTCAGATATTACCTTCCATTCCACGTGGACATTACGATGTACTTGTGGAGCAAGTTTTAACAGAAAAAATTTAACAAATTATACATCTTATTCTATTGACATTGTTTTATATTTTATATAGACTACACATCCAATCCAATTTTGGAGTATTCCCCTGTAGCTCAGTAGGCAGAGCAAGTGGCTGTTAACCACTGGGTCCGTG
>CAJPOH010000275.1 GCA_905372205.1 uncultured Treponema sp. | reverse complement strand
GTACTGTTTTTACATCCCCTAATGTACGATACCGTCATCCTACAATGTTATGATTATAACACTCAAAAGCAATGTTATTTTCGTAAATTAAACCCTATTCTGTCTTTGCCAGCCTAAATCATCTGTTATTTCTTGCAAAAGTTGGTGCCCATTTGCTTCTTTGCCCGACGCTTATCATTTGAGCTTGATTAAAGTAACTTCCACCTCTTCCAACTCTCTCATTTCCTTTACTTGCTCCCATTGGATTTACAATTACACCATCAATTTTATACGCATCATCATTACTTCTTGGATCATCATCATAGATGTCAAAACACCATTCCCATACATTTCCCGACATATCATAAAGCCCTAAATCATTTGGCTCTTTCTTACCTACTTCACTAGTACCTAAAACACCAAGTGCTTCCCAAGTTGCACCATTCCACCATTTACTATAGACTGCAACACGACTGGCTTCATCTTTAAGCTCTTCCCAAGAAAAACTTCCCTTCTCTCCATCAAAAAAACCTAGTTGTTTTTTAGCACCTGAAGCACTATATATATGAGTAAAATAAAAATCTCCAAGCTTTTCGGCATTGGTTGCATTTGTTCCCTGATATCTTGCAGCATATTCCCACTCTGCATCAGTTGGAAGACGATATCCTTTTTTATTCAAATCACAAATAGCTAAGTCAGCAATAAAAACTTGTTTTTCGTTTATAATCTTTGTTTCTACTGCACTTTTTAGTACATTACCTTCATAAGAATAAACGCAAAGCTCTGTATTTTGCAATTCTTTTTCTGTATAGGCATTGCACCAAACAATTGCATCTCGCCAACTCACAAGGGTTACAGGCTCCATTTCGCTATGTTTTTCTTCATCAGCATCTCCACCTCCCCCTTTTTTTCCAATATTTGCAAAATCATATCCATGATCTACTGCCCAAAGATATACTTCATGATATAACTTATAGGTAAGCTCATATTTTGCAATTTTATAAGGAGAAAGTTTTACTTTTCTACCATCCATAAACACTCCATACCAATATATCTCCTTACCTGGCATTTTGCAATCTGAAGTCTTTCCAATAATTGGAGTGGATGGAAGTGGTACACTTACAAAATCTTTATCATCCGGTGCAGGTTGGTCTATAATCTTTTGTGATTTGGCAAAAATAATTGTGTCCTTAACAAAAACATAATCATCACCTAATAGACTATTATCTTCTAGTCGCCAATCTTCTGCTTTGTAGCCAGCCTTATACTCAATTTTATTTTTTGCTTCATCCTTTATGCTAGACCATTTCGTGTCTTTTTTGACTTTCCACTCACTAGAATCTTTAATTGTAACCCCAGCATCTCCAGTTATAGTTATTTTCACGGTTTTCTCTATCGAAGGATTTGGAGTAGGTTTTTCTTGAGTGCCATTTTGCTTACAAGAAAAAAGCAACACAATCAAGATAAAAAACAATCCATAAATACATTTTTTCATTTTAATTCTCCTTACTAGAATGAGCATGCAACGCGAAAACCTACTCCGTCTGATGGCATGCTAGACCTATTATGGTCTCTAGCTCCACAAGCTAAGTGGTCAACTCTACTATCATAACTTCCACCACGTGTAACTCTTTGGAATGTAGTATTAGTTCCACCTTGTGGGTCTTTTGCATGACCTATTGTGATTGGTGCAAAAAGATCAAATACCCATTCATCAACATTACCTGCCATGTCATAAAGTCCTGCATCATTTGCTTTTTTGCTACCAACTGGCGAAGTAGAGACAACTTTTGGATTTTGATCAACATAGTTAGTTCCATCAAACCATTTCTTAAACACCGCTACAGGAACTACCTCTTTATAAAGCCCCTCCCAACTCTCTCCTTGTGACAAGGTAAGACCTTCAAAACCTAATGGCTTTTTCATTCCATTTGCTCTATCTAGTTTTGTAAGATATAATGGCTCTGTTTCTGTTCCATAGTTGACAGCAGAATCATTTGCGTTTTCTTTTTGAAACCTCGCAGCATATTCCCATTCGGCTTCGGTAGGAAGACGAAAGCCTGTTTTCCAGTATTTTGTATGTACTTCATCATAAGCATAAGCCATATCTTTTTCTGTTGCATCTTTTAAGACAGTTGTTTGGTCTTTTTTGTAATAAACACATTCTGCATCGCTATTATTTTTCATTTCTGTGTAGGCATTGCACCAAACAATTGCATCTCCCCAGCACACTCTGGTTACAGGTTCTTCATCAACATGTTCACTTTCGTTATATTGCTGGAATTCACCACCACCTTTTTGCCCTTTATTTTTAAACTTGTAGTCATGCTTTATAGCCCAATCATAAACTTTTTTCCAAAGTTTATAAGAGGTTTCATATTTTGCAATTTTATATTTACTCAAAGTTACAATCCTTCCTTCTATAAATACCCCCTTATAATCATACACGGAAGTAGGGAGTGTGTAATCTATAGCCTTGCCAAAAATTTTTTTAGGCTCAACTGTTATAAGCCCATCATCTTGAGAAGTTCCACCTTCTTTTAGCACTTTTCCCGTTACTTCTATGTTTTCGTGAATTGTATATTTTTTGCTAAAAGGATATTCCGTTCCATTGATTATCAATTTTGAGTTTTGTGCATCTCCATATTCCGTGTCAAAATTTAACTTAATTGAAAGAATAGAACCATCAGGAATATTTTTTAAGTCTT
>CAJPOH010000274.1 GCA_905372205.1 uncultured Treponema sp. | reverse complement strand
ATATAATAGGAATGACTAAAGCTTCTTTTAGTTCATCTCATATTCTTTTATTTCTTCAAATTTGCCTTTTTCTACTATAAGCCCCTCTTTTATGTGATATACCATATCCACATTTTTTATTGTTTCAATTCTATGGGCAATGATGAGTGTTGTTCGCCCTTTCTTTAGCACTTCTATGCCACGGGTGATAAGGCGTTCTGTTTCAACGTCTATGTTGCTAGTGGCTTCGTCTAAAATCAATATTTTAGGATTGAACGCTAAGGCTCTTGCAAAACAAATTATCTGCCTTTCTCCATGCGAAAAGTTTTTGCCATTTTCACTGACCTTTTGCATAATGCCTATTTCATCTCTTTCTATAATATTCTTGCCACCAACAGCTTCAAGATATCTTATAGCATCTTCTTTTGTGATTTTTTTATCGCCCATTCCAATGTTGTCAAAGATTGAGCCTTCAAAAAGATATGGTTCTTGCAAAACAATTGCTATAGTATTCCTCAAGCTAGCTAGGCTCATTGTTTTTATATCTTGACCATCTATTAAAATACTTCCTTCATATCCTTCATAAAAGCCTAGCAAAAGATTCATCAACGTAGACTTTCCACACCCCGTTTTACCAATAAAGGCAACTGTTTCCCCTTTAGCAACTGAAAAGCTAATATCTTTCAAAATAGGCACATCTTTTTTGTATTCAAACTTTACATTTTTGAATTCAACTTTGCCTTCTTCAATTTTTATCTCATTTCCGCCTTTTCTTTCGTGTTCAAAAGCGATAACTTCTCTAATTCGTCCTCCTGCCACAAACGATCTTTGAATGGTAGAAAGTTGCATAACAACATTTAAAAAATGATGAAACACATTGTTATTATATGCAAAAGCTATAAAAAGCGAGCCTAAGCCTGCTTTAATTCCATTAAAATATAAAGTGCCAAAAATGATGAGTAATAAAATGTCTACTAAATGCCTCACTCTAACAACAATGTTCCACGAAAAATATCCATTAATAAGCGAATATTTTCTATAGCCTTCGTACATGCTTTTTATATGACCATCAAAACGTTTTGCAACATTTTCTTCTTCTCCAAAAGAGACAACGCTTTCAATAGATTTTATGCTTTCATTCAAAAAGCCTGACATATCTCCCCTAGAAGTCATATCTTGTTTTAGGTGCGGACTACTCTTTTTCAAAAAAAGCTTTCCAATAAAATATATTAGTGGAAAATATAAAAGCCCTACAGCACAAATATAAGGATTTAAAAAAGCAAGACGTATATATAGTGCTGTTGTCATCACAAAACTATCAATAATCATAGGAAGAGCAGGTGCATAAATTTCTCTAGCTTTGTTTACGTCGCTACAAAAACGACTTGTAATGTTGCCTGCTGTAATCTCATCAAAACTTTTCATTTTTAGTGAAAGTAGGTGTCTTGCTAAATCCATTTGCATTTGCGTAGCAATCTTATTTGCCAAAGCGTTAAATAAAAGAGAACGGACATACATGCTAAGCCCATAAACTACAACAACTGCAAAAAGAATGAGTCCGTTTTGGATTAAAAATGCTTTTAAGCTAGGAATTTGATTAAGATCAGTGGAAATCACTTTTGAAGGAATCTCAGGTAGATATGCTACGCAAGCTACATAGATAAGTGTTACAACAAAAGAAGCAAAAAACAACAATTTAGCATATTTTAAGTATGATATAAAAAACTTAATGTCTTGTAATTTCTTTTTCATTTAACTTCCTCCTTTTGTTTATCATCACTCTTAGTCAAAAACTCATTAGCATACCAGCCACCTTTTTGTTTAAGTTCGCTATGAGTGCCAATTTCTTCGATAGTTCCATCGTTTAGGACAATAATTTTGTCCATGCTTTCAGCTACTATTGGTTTGTGTGTTACAACAAGAAGAGAATCAAAAAATGTGCATTTTTTGAAAGATTCTAGTAGCTTGCTGGTTGTTTTGGTATCTATTGCAGAAAATGAATCGTCTAATATTAAAAGCGAAGGTTTTTTGATTAAAGCTCGTGCAATTGAAAGACGTTGTCTTTGCCCTCCTGATAAGCTCATTCCACGCTCCCCAATTTGAGTTTGGATGCCTTCAGGAAAACCTTCTACGTCATCAAAACAAGCTAACTTCAAGACTTCTTTTACTTCTTCTTCGCTATAGCTAGAATCAAAAAAAGAAACATTGTTATAAATAGTGTCAGAAAAAACTTGCTCTCTCTGGCTCACATAGCCAATTAACTTTCTTAAGCTAGCATCTGATATTTGATTTGATTTTTCTCCATTTATCAAAATGCTCATCTGCATGTCATATATATGCAAAAGCGAGCGAATTAGTGTGGTCTTGCCTGAACCTGTTTTGCCCACAACTGCCACACGTTCTCCTTTTTGCAAAGTAAAATTGAGATTTTGCAGGGCTTCTTTTTCTCCATTTTCGTATCTAAAGCTAAAGTTTTTGAATTGAATGCTTTCAATGCTTGTTATTTCTTTAGTGCCATGTGCTTTTCTTTCTTTTGCATTTAATATTTCGCACACTCTCTCTGTAGAGGCGAGGGCTTCTTTGCAAATTTGAATATAAAAACTAGAAGCAATGCACGACCATGTTAAAAGACCTAAAAACATAAAGAAAGCAGCTAATTTTCCGGGCGTAAGCTCCTCTATAGAGACTAAATAACTACCATAACAAAATGCAATGAGA
>CAJPOH010000273.1 GCA_905372205.1 uncultured Treponema sp. | reverse complement strand
AGAAATCTGTTGAATCCAGATACTTTTTGACTTCACTTAAAGATGTTGAAAAAGCCAGTTCTGCTATGAGATCTCACTGGAGCATAGAAAATAATTTACATTGGGTGTTGGACACAATCTTTAGCGAAGATTATTGCCTTGTAAGGAAAGATAATGCAGCTACTAACATGAGTGTCTTTAAGAAAAATTATACTCAATATTCTTAAACTTAGTTGATTTTTCTGATGTTGTGCAAGTAAAAAACATAGCTCTTTGTCATAAACTCTCAACTATGTAATAAACGAGAAGATTGCCAGATAAGAATTTTATACTCTTTATAATGCGGAATCCCTGGCAAACTATAAAGACAAGCTCTCTTATCTATGCTAAGATATCTACAATTCATAGAACATTCCTGTTAATTGTAAGAGCGGTTATTTACATTTTAACATAAATTGTGTTCTACAGGTTATCCTTGCCTGTTGCACTTGTTATGATAATTCACCAAGAATAAAGACTTTAAGAAAACAATAAGTAAAACTGATAGATGTAATAATCTAATTCACCTTAAACTTTTTTACTTCCATGAGTAAAAGCTCAATGCTATCTTTGTTCTTTTCACTTAAATTGGCAACTTCATCTACCGCATTGGTAATTTGCACGGCTCCTATTGCCATCTCATCCATACTATCTGTTATTACTTGACTTATACCATTTAGTTTTTCTATTTCTTTTGTGATTTCTTCGCTTCCTTGTAACATTTGCCCAGAATGTAGTTGTACTTCGCCAGTAACACCATTTATGTTTTTAAAAGCTTGAAGAACTTCTTTGCTTCCGCTTTCTTGATCTTTCATTGCTTCTGTCAATCTATTACTTATTTCTCTTACATTTTCTGCTAAATTGAAGATTGTATTAAACTTTGTTTCAACAATTTGACTTGATGTGAATAAACTTTCAATTTCGTTTGAAACTAGTTTTAAGGTTGTAGTGATAGTTTTGCCTTGCATGTTAGAATCTTCAGCTAGTTGCCTTATTTCATCTGCTACAACTGCAAAGCCTTTTCCAGCTTCTCCCGCGTGTGCTGCTTCAATTGCTGCATTCATTGCAAGAAGATTTGTTTGACTTGCTATGTGTTGAATAACACTAGAGGCTTCCATAAGGCTACCTGATTCTTCCAATATTTTTTTTGTTGCAGTGTTGGATGATTGCAATGTGTCCTTACCGTCAGCTGTTGCATTACCCAATTCTTTAATTAATTCATTGGTTGTAGCAAGAATTTCTGTGATGTTTGTGATATCTTGAGCCATTTTTTCTATAGAAAATGAAGACATCATAACAGTTGCCGCTTGACTTTCAATTCTAGTATTTAGGTTTTCAATTGTATGTATAATTTCTTCAATGGTGTTCATTGTTTCTTTCAAATTATTTGCTTGGTTTAATGTTTTTTGTTTAACTTTTGCAATGTTAGAGCTAATTTCATTCACACTAGAAGCTGTCTCAACCATGTTAGTATTGAGTTCTAAAGCAACGTCGTCCATTGAGAGTATGGTTTTCTTTATGTTTTTAATGCTTGAAGCTATTTTTTTGATTGTTTGATTGAAGTAAGTTGCCAAATTTGCAACTTCAATACCTCCATTAATCGGTAGCTTAACTGTTAAGTCTCCTTCGCCTTCTGTTGCTATATTTTTAAGAGCAGAAACTACTTTTTGCATAGGTCCTAAAACAGTTATTGCAAGAATATAGATTACAACGAGAGAGCCTAAAACAATTCCTGTTCCTATTGCAATCATTGTGAGACGCAATAATGTTATTGCTCCCAAAAACTCTTTGACAGGAGCTTGAATGAATACCATCCATTCATTAAATTTAAGTTTTGCAAATGATGAAATATAAGTTATTCCATTTGAACTCCACTGACTAACTGTGGAATTTGAAGAAGTTAATGCCATTTTTTCCATTTGTGCTTGAGAGATTAGTGAAGCATCTTTTTTTGAAGCTTCGATTGTGTTTTCAAAGTTTCTTACACATTCGTTTTCTTCATCTGCTATTGTTATACCTTTTTGATCTATTATGTAGCAATACCCTGTTTCTCCTATCAAAATATCTTTTATATTGTCAGATAGCCAACACCCATCAAGATCAGCATATAAAACTCCCACTACTGATTTCTTATCATTATAGATAGGAACAGAAAGACGCATCACAAAAACATTGCTATTATTCTTATCATAAAAAGGATCTGTTATGTTGGCACGTCCTCCCTTGCTTATTAAAAACCATTCATCGTTTGCATAAGAGACGGTTCTTCCATTTTTTAAATGGGCAATTCCTGATTTTTCAACTATGTATAAATCTTCGATTGTTTTATTAAGAGTAGCTTGCTTTTTTAGACGTTTTGCTTTTTCTAAATTTGAGATGCTATCGTCTCTTAAAAAAGGAAGGCGAGCAATTCCTTCAAGAAATTGAAAGAGTGAAGATATTCTTCCATTTATTATAAAAGCAGTGTTTTCTGCTTTGTCAATCAAATGTTTTTCAACTTTTTCTAAAATAGCTTTCTTAGATTTCTTTATTGCAATAACATTTTCTGTAGCAGTTGCAAAAAGAACTAAAATGCCAAAAATAATAAGGAATTTGTATTGTAAGGAAAAACGTTTTTTAGTCTTTGAGTTCATGGAAACAGCCTCGTAATTTTTCAAGGAAGATTAAATAATGTTGATCAAAAAACCTTCAATAAATACGATAATTATATAACTA
>CAJPOH010000272.1 GCA_905372205.1 uncultured Treponema sp. | reverse complement strand
CTGAAAATATATTCTAATAACTCTAGTAGAAAATGCTTCCATAATAAGAAGCAAGAAGTATATATGAATATGCGGAAACTTATTAATGACATTATTCTTCTTTAGAAAGTATCAATCTTACGAGTTTATTATCGCTACCTGTGCGTATATTTAAACTAAAACTATTTTTTTCATCATTAAAGTTGATGGGATATGTCCAATTAATCCTTTTTATCTTGCTATATTTTAAATCTCTTAAGGAAGCTGTCAGCTTGAATATCAATCCTTCAGAAATATAATCGCGATAACATGAATAAACTCCAGTTCCTTCTCGTGTAGTTTGGAATCCATCATCATCTGTACTAATAACCTTAACAGCACATTTAGATTTATCTTTGAATGTTAGCTCATAATAATCTTCAATACCATCAACAAAAACACTCCCTGTCCAAATGCCTGTAAAATAGTTTTTGGTAGGCATTTTTTTTACACATTCTCTAGCAAAAATAGGTAGTTTTTCTTCATATTCTTTCCAAAAGTTGAGCTTTATTTTTGCAGAATGCAATATCTTTCCACTTTCTACATCAAGTAAGCGGGCTACTATATAAATAAAACCATCCTCTCCTACAATAGAGCCAACTATAACGCAATCTGCACCAAGCCATTGCCCTATTTCTTTTGCACTATTTTCATCAACAAAGGCACTTGATTGAAAACTAAATTCTTTTACCACCTTATCAAGTTTTGCACGCTCCACAACAGTGATGTCGCCTGCTTTTACAAGCTCATGGAGCAATAAATCTGTTATAAGTGTAGGGTTTTTATCAGAATTTTTATCATCAAGGTCAAACCCAAAAACTGCCACTGTTTGAGAATAAAGGCTTATAACAAATAATAATGACAGAATAACAAAAATTGAGCGTTTCATATTTTTACCTTCTTCATACCATTGATAATAGTATATTGAACTAAAAATGAAAAGTAGTAGCTTCTCAAGAAGACTAAACGATTAATTGTGGCTAACTAAAATTAATCAGTGCCGTCCTAAGCAAATCGTAATACAACGCAATTTCTTCTTTTCCATTATTTCTCCTTAGTTTAAAAAAGTGTTAAAGGGGTTAAAGTGTTTAAAAAGCCCTCACAGCACGGACGCTACCTGTATTATCCTTGTAATTGCTGTTCTGAGAGCCATTGCTGAAACTCTGCTCCCATGCAAGATTAGTAGAGTTGGACGACGAAGACCAATGATAAGTGTATTTGCAAGTAGCAAGCACTCGCTCTTTTTGGCTTTTATACATCAACTTTAGCTCATCTTTGCTCGGCAAAAACCATTCCCCCTGCTTTGTGCTTGGAGTAGAATATTTTGAACATCTATAGGCTGCACAGTTTTCTTCTGTTAGTCTTCTTGAGGAATTCGCTATTTTGTATGTGTTAGCCTTTCCATAGCCTAAGCCTGTTTGTGTACTTATAGAAACTTCTCCAGGATACCAGTAGCTTTCTCCTAGCGTGCCACTACTCATTTCTAGGTAATGACAAATCTCTTCCCCACCTTTGCCATCGTATACCGTGAAGCCTCTTTTATTAACATAAAAGATGATGCCTCCTCCAGGTCCTATATCTCCTATCTTATACACTCCCATTTTTGCACTAGTTTGAGTTTTTCCACTTCCATCACTAACTGATGAAAACGCTTTGGCATCACTCATTTTTGCAACTAACTTTTTACAAAACTCTGGCATCTTTTCAAAAAAGTCATCTATGCTTCCAACTTTGTCCAAATGTGATGAAATTACTGTTGTTGTGTTCACATCTAATATCTTCACAGTAAGAAAAAAATTAGCCCCCCTTTTCATCAATTGACCAATCACAACTTGCGTCGCATTCAATGCTCTTCCAAGTTCTGCCACTTTTTTGCTATCTGACCAATCTGATGTTTGAAAAGATAACTCCCCTCTTATCTTATCAAAACTCCCCCTATCAACTACCCTAGCAACTCCTAAATCAGTGAATGCAGTTGTAAAAGAATTCATCACAAATTCAACATCGTCTTCACTTATCCCCTTTGCATCAAATGTAGTTATCACCACTACAGGCTTACCCGCATCTTCTGCCTGCAACATGGCTCCCTCTGCTAAAAGAAAACCAAACAAACATGCTAGAATAACTTTCCTCATCCTACTATTCTCCTTAAAAATGATTGAATATTTTTTCCATAATCTAAAGCGATGCTATTTTTTCTTCACTAAGCCTGTGGCTTTTGATATCTTATCAAAAGATATCATCATATTAAAGAGAGCGAGCTATAATAAACTTTTCTTCATTTCTTCCTTCTTCTTTTCCACTTTCCCAACCTTCTCTTCTTCCATATTCTTTTGATGCCTCAAGTTGCAATGAATAACCATATTCAACCGAAAACATTTTTTTAATTCCCTTTCCTTATGGAAAATGTTGCTTATAGCAACATTCTCATCAGGTCAATCTGGACTAGTGCGAAAAGTTGGACATATAATTATTTGAATTTTGCCTAGACTATCATAAAACGACATTATGGACAATAAGTTCTTTCCTGTATTCTACAGGACTCTTAAAGCCTATCCTTTCTTGTATCCTTCTATTGTTGTAATAGTCAATGTATTCATCTAACAATATTTATAATACAGAAGCCCTGAGTATTTGTGATAAATCTATTGTCTTAAATGAATAAAAATGCTAGATTGAGAATGATGGTTCCGTCAAATTCAATACTTTACTTCATGTT
>CAJPOH010000271.1 GCA_905372205.1 uncultured Treponema sp. | reverse complement strand
ACATTTGATAGGGACTTCAGATTTAAAATACTTTTTTCTAAGCTAGAAGCCCTGTCGTCAATAGATACAGCCTTGTTTGAATATTTTTACTGTGATATAGTATCGAGCATTATGACGTTAATTAAAGATATCTTAAAGCTTGAAGCTAATGGGCAAGAGATTTTGGTTGAAGGTTGGGTTAAAACCAAGCGAGAAGCAAAAAATATTATCTTTTTGCAAGTTAATGATGGTTCGTGTTTTACATCTATTCAGGTAGCTTTCGATCGTAGTAATAATGCCTTTGAAGATGTGTTAAAGAAGGTTACTACGGGGTGTTCTTGCAAGATACTTGGGGCTTTGCAGCCGTCCCCTGCAGCAGGGCAAGCGGTTGAGGTGCAGGCTACTTCAATTGAGATTTATGGAATGGCAGATTCCAACGACTATCCACTCCAGAAGAAACATCATAGCTTTGAGTTTTTGCGTGAGAATGCACATTTAAGGGCTAGAACAAACACTTTTGCAGCAGTAGCTCGTGTTCGTAGTAGAATTTCTTATGCAATACACACCTTCTTTCAAAATAATGGGTTTCAGTATGTACATACTCCTATCATTACAGCTTCTGATTGTGAAGGAGCAGGAGAGATGTTTCAAGTAACTACTCTCAATTTAGAAGAGATTGTGAAATCGGGTATTAAAGCTGGTGTAGTAGCAAATGATTTTTCTCTTGATTATTCAAAAGACTTTTTTGGAAAACGTGCAAATCTCACTGTTTCTGGGCAGATGGAAGGGGAGACCTATGCTACAGCTCTTTCTCGAATCTATACCTTTGCTCCAACATTCCGTGCTGAAAATTCAAATACAACGAGACATCTGGCAGAGTTTTGGATGGTTGAGCCTGAAATGGCGTTTTTTCATTTAAAAGATAATGCTGACTTAGCAGAAAGTTTTATAAAATATCTACTAAATGATGCCTTAACTTATTGTGCTGAAGACTTGAAATTTTTTGATGAGCGTATAAAACCTGAATTACTTGAAATGTTAAATCGTACTCTTACCTCTCCGTTTGGAAGGATAACATACACGGATGCAATAAAAGAATTAGAAAAACACAAGGATAAGTTTGAATATGAGCCTTCTTGGGGTGTTGATCTTCAAAGTGAACATGAAAGATTTTTAACAGAAGAAGTGTTTAAGTGTCCACTTATTGTTACTGATTACCCTAAGGGCATTAAAGCTTTTTATATGAAGCTGAACGAGGATGGAAAAACAGTTAGGGCAATGGATGTGTTGGTTCCCGGCTTAGGAGAAATTATAGGTGGTTCTGAAAGAGAAGATTCCTATGATGTATTATTGCAACGTATCAAAGATTGTGGACTCAAAGTGGAAGATTATTGGTGGTATCTTGATTTACGCAAATATGGCACAGTGCCTCATTCAGGTTTTGGGTTAGGACTTGAACGATGTGTTGCATATATAACAGGAATGTCTAATATTCGAGATGTGATTCCTTATCCACGTTTTCCTAAAGGTGCTGATTTTTAATATATTCATCATTGATGAGGAGATATCTTATGAAGAAGATTCTGTTGTATGTTTGCCTGTTTTTTTGCTCTTTAATGTTGACTTCTTGTATAGATGTAGTGCAACACATCACGCGTAAAAGCGATGGAACAGAAAAAAATATAATTAGTATTACTTTTTCTAAAGCAGTATTTGAAATGGCAAAAGCAATGCAAGGTGATTCTTCTTCTCCAAACTATGATGATTTTTTTAAGGAACTTGGAGAAAATGAATCACTTAATTCTGACGGTTTTTCTGCGACGAGATCTAAGATAGACACTGAATTTAGTGCTGGCTATCTTATTGATATGAATATTAATTATAAAGATAAGGCTATTAAAGAAAAAGTTCTCTCTAATATAGAAGCAGAGGGTTTACCTGTGCATGTGTATGATAAAGATAAGATTGTTATTAATCTTGGATTTTTACACAATAATGCAACTTCTAAAAATGATGAAATGGGACAAGCGTTTCTAGCAAGTGCCAAATACAGATTATTACTTAGTAAAACATGTATGCCGAAACTTAGTAAAGTTGTTCTTAAATCTAGAAGCGGAGAGATGAATATGGCTTATGAAGACTTCTATGATGAATACCTTATAGAAATTCCTATTTTTCTTCTTGTTGAAAAGCAATGTACAATGGAACTATATCAATAGTAGTTGTTTCTCCTATTGCTTTTGTTGATATGCTATTATCATTGTGGTTTTGAAGGAATGGTCAGTAATATGAAAAAGATTTTAGTTTTTTTACTTCTGGTGTTTTGTAGTCTTGCTTATTCTGAAAAGATTAATGATGAAATAACTCAAAAAACAAATGGTAACGAGTATTTTCTATCTCCAACATTGGGATGGTCTCCGATTGGTGCTGTTACTTCATTAGATTTTATGTATCGAAAGCATAATGGTTTTGCTATGTTTATCAATTTTAATCTCGCAATTCCTTTCACTCCTAAAGCTGGTATTATTACGTTCCCCGAACTATATCTCGGTTATTCACTAAAAAAAGGAAATTTTTATGCAACATTTACTGCTGGACTTCTTGCTGGTGGAGGTTTAGCTTTTTATAAATATCAAAAAACAGAGTATCCTGGTTATGGAGGACTTGGGTCAGCTCCAGTTTCTATATCCGTATTGATATTATTTGCCTTGCGTAACGACTACACATATTTTTTTAATGAAAAGGTTGGAATTACAGCCTCTCATACACATGCTGTAGGTCTT
>CAJPOH010000270.1 GCA_905372205.1 uncultured Treponema sp. | reverse complement strand
TCTAACTTTTGCGGTTTTTTCAAAATATGAATCTTTAATTTTAAGCTTTTGAAATTTAGAAAATTGAAAACCTACATCAGCATCTTTAACATGGCAATTTTCAAAGGTTATAGAATTCTTTCTAAAATCCCCATAAAACTCTGGGTAGTCATAGTAATAATTCCCAAATAAACGCCCATCACCAGAGAAATATATATTATCAAAAACTAAAGCTCCTTCAAAATAAACTCCAAAATTCACCTTACAAAAATTAGTATGATGTTTATTCTTCTCTCTTTCATCCTTACTAGTCTCTCCGCCTTTAAAGCCACCTCTTATTATGATAGCCTTACGTAATCTCGCTTCAATGTTATAAAACTCACCTCCAGTAGCCCATATTTCTGAGTTTTCACTTGCATCATTTGCAGCTTCAACTGCATCTTCTAGCTTTATAAAAGCATCTTTCCATGTTGAGCCATTATTTTTGCCTCTAGCATGTGGGTCTAAGTAGATAATGTCTCCTTGCTTTTGAATCTTCACTTTGTAGGTCTTTGAGTTCTGCTCGTTTTCACTTACAACAACATACTCAACTATGTTAGTGAAATCTTGGCTTGATGAGCCAGATGTTTGCACAGCATCTGCCACTTTCACTATTCCTTCAGCTTCAAAACTTGGCACTAGATTACTAACATCACAAGATTTGGGAACTAAAACATATATGTTATAGCTAGATGTGCTTATGTAACCTTCCACTGTTTCATTCAAAGATGGGTTTTTCCTTTCTTCTAAATAAAAACGCAAAAGCTGGCACTTATTTTGTGTAGAATAATTAAATGTTACATGCACTCTATAGGTTTTACTCACATTCTCATCATCTAAAGCTGTTACTTTAAGATACACATCATATTTGTAGTTTTGTGTGCTAAAGCCACTAGTCTGTGTAATGCCTTCAATAGACACCCTCCCTGTAGCAGAAAACTCTGACACAAGATCAAGGGGTTCTTTAGTTCCATCATACACCACTTCTACGTTTACTACACCATGAGCTTCATCAATCAACCCTATAGCATCTTGCGAAATTTCTTTGTTTAAGTGCAATGGAAACTTAAACGATTTTAATACAACTTCAGGGGTTTCCACCTTTATAAACTCAACAGTAACTGTATAAACTCTCTCATAGTTTCCATCTTTTGAAACACAAACATAGTTAATAGGACTAGAAAAGTCTTGTTCCTTATAATCATATAACTGATTCTTCCCTCCAACTAATATTTTACCTCCACCTGTTACAATCGAAGGTATTAATACGTTTGGCAATTCTCCTGAATACAAAACCGTTGCCTTAATCTCCCCTTCATCATCTTTGTTCACTATGCTGGCAATAGCAGTAGCTTTTATTCTTTCATTATTCCTTTTATTAAAGCGAAAGTCTGTTATGCTTCTTATTGTGTCTGGGTCTTCTTTGAATATTAGCTTTAAGGTATAGGTTTTTCTTACATCCCCATTATCTATGTGGAGTTTTGCAGTAGCTCTACCAAGATAATAAGACTCATTCGATGTTTTTATAGGTGCAAATTGAATCCTTTTATCAAGAGAATATCTTCCTCCATTATACTCTATTGTGAGCTTAGTTCCTGTATATTGTGCATCAATATAAAGCCAAAACTTAGTCCTATTGTAGTACTCAACAGGATAATAAAGAGTACAAGATATCTCCTTTTGTTCTTGAAATATATCTGCCGTGTAGTCTTTTATAAGTTGAGGATTCTTTGCCTTTGTGAATGTAAGTGTTTTTAAGTAGGCATCATCTGAGTCAAGAGTGGCTGTAGCAGTGTAGATTCGCACACTCTTATTTAGCTTTCCTAACACCACAATTTGAATAGGATTAGTAAAATCTATTGTCTTATCTATTGCTAAACTAAGATTTGAGGTGTCAGATGTAGCTAGAGCTCTTTTTATAAAAGCTCTCTTGTCAGAAGCATCCATATACCCTTGTGCAAAACTGAGTGGGTCAAGCCCTAACTTAGCGGAAACTTCAAAAAGATATTCTTTTGTTAAAGGAATAGCTACAGCATCTGGTTCGGTTGTGATTTCGGGTAAAAGACATCTTAAATCTGTACCCGCCTTGAGTGTAAAATCAATTGTGTTGTGTGTGATAACACTACTTCCCTTTTGCTTATCTGGCACATAAAAAGAAAGTATTTTTTTGCTTTCATCGGAGTTTGGATCAGGTAAGTCTCCAATATCTGGTTCAGAACCATCATCGTATATAACCTTCACTGTGTATATCTCTACTCCGCCTTGTCCTCCAATAACTGCAAATGTAACGGGGTAGAAAAAGTTTATTGGAAAAACTAA
Source organism: uncultured Treponema sp. (assembly GCA_905372205.1). Lineage (GTDB taxonomy): Bacteria > Spirochaetota > Spirochaetia > Treponematales > Treponemataceae > Treponema_B. The sequence goes on along the minus strand of CAJPOH010000270.1, from coordinate 428 downwards.
CGGCGGAATACTAAAATCTGGATTTTCTTCATAAAGAGCTAAAAACCAATTCTCCAATCCTTTTTTTGCAGGATTTATTCTCAACGCCATGTCTAAAACGTCAGTATGAGGAAAAGCTTCCTGCAAATATTTTAATGTGAGAGGAAAAAGCGTTGCCTGCTTTGGAAGTGTTGCTTTTGGAAAAAGCTTGGTTATGTCCGTTCCTTTAGGCACTTTAACTGTTATGTAGTTTTCTGATATTTCGCTACTAACTGACCTCGTTTTATGGTCTTCAGTTCTAAGCGAAAACTCTAAAATATTCTGCTCATCATTTGGAATTAAATTATTATAAACATTGTTACACGAAATAACAAAACCTATAAAAATTAAAGCAATAAACCTTCTAAATTGTTTTTTAGTCTGCATACACATTTTTCTCTCCACTATTA
>CAJPOH010000269.1 GCA_905372205.1 uncultured Treponema sp. | reverse complement strand
CATTAATACTTTTGTTTGTTAGATTAAAATCTTCTTCCAAATTATTTGTTTTGAATAAATTTAGAACAATAGTCAACGAACTATCAATAGCAAAGGGGGATTTTGGCGATGTGAACAAAACATAGCCTGCTTCATTAGCTTGAATCCTTTCATAAGAAATTACTAATTCTCCATTTTTGCGAGTAGGATAGGCTACAATGAATTCAAGGTCTTTTGCAAAAGACATATCTTCCATACTTATTTGTGCTGTAAAAGGTTTTTCAAAATCTTTATTCGCATTTGTGGGAGTTGGAATTGAATATGGGGTGAGTGTGAAGTTATCAAAGAGGCTAGTATTTTCGTTGATAAAACTGCAATACTGTGTTTTTGCCTCCGCAATAGAAAAGTCATTTTTCTTTTCCAAAATAGTTTTAAGTGTCAACGGAGGAACTTCTTTAATTTTTTCAAGAGGATTCTTTTTATTTTCTACAACTTTTTTTTCGATTTTATCTGGGATAGGTTGCAAACTTGCACAAGCAAAACATAAAAGAAAGAAAAAAGGTAATACAATCTGTTTCAAAATAATACTCCTAAAAAGGAAGCTCTAAAAAGACAAGCTAAATTTATGAAGAAAGTTTAAAGCTACAACCTTCCCACATCGTCAAAAGATACACAAAACTTTAAACTTGCAAAGTCTCGTCTATTTCAATAAAAGCTTCGCATAAAAAACTATTTAGTAATAATAGCCCATCTTCTTCTAATGTTACAAAATCTTTATCCATTTTTAGTAATTTTTTCTCATTCCATTTCTTGATTGTTTTAGGAATAAGATTGCAAACATCAATTTCAAAACGTTTTCTAAAATTTTCTTTATTCAGGCCTTTGATAAGACGAAATGCCATCATAATTGTATCTTTTATCATATCTTGCTTACTCACCTTTTCCCAGCAATATGCTTCTTTTCTATCTTCTATTTTTAGATAGCTTTCTAAATTAGTAATCCCTGTAAATCTTTTTGCCCCAGACTTTTCTAGGATGTTGCCTGTAGCTCCTGCTCCTACTCCAATATAGTTATCAAGTTGCCAATAAACTTTGTTATGCAAGCATTCATAGCTTCCCATATATGCAAAATTTGAAATCTCATATCTAACATAATTTTCACTTTCAAGATATCTAGCTGCCGTCTCCCACATTTTAGCATTGTAATCTTTAGTTTTTTCATCTTGCTTAAAATGAGGCACTAATTCATATAATGAAATATGTTCGGGTCTTATTTTGACAGCAAGTTTTAAGTCGTCTAAAAGACTAGACATGGTTTGCTTTTTTAAGCCAGCAATAAAATCTAAAGAGAGTATTCCTTGCCAATATGTTGCAACATCTTCTAATGCTTTGAGAGTTTGAATTTTACTTCCCCTTCTGTTTTCATTTTTTAGAACATGATCATCAAACGATTGAATACCTAAAGATAGTCTATTAATTCCAGCTTTAGAAAAAGCAATAAGATGTTCCTTTGTTATATCTTCAGGATTTCCTTCTATTGTGAACTCTTTTACTTTTTGATTTACAGAAGAAGCAAGATAAAAAATATCTTCAGGTGAAAAAAGAGTTGGTGTTCCTCCACCAATGTAGATAGTATTAAAATGTTCTATTGAATATAATTCCCTAAAAAGCTGGATATCTTGCAAAATACGAGCAATATATGGCTTAAAAAAAGATGAGTCATTCTGTACTGTAGAAAAAAAATCACAGTATGCACAACGTTTTGCACAGAACGGGATGTGTATGTATAAGCTAGAAGTGCTTTGCATTTTGAGAAAACTTAACAGAAAGAAATTTAGAAAATCTTCATCTTGTTTATTGGCCAATATTTACATATTACTTTTTGTTTAATTTTTGTTTTTGCTTCAACTTCTCCCATAAGTCTTGAATCAAATGAATGAATCCTATTATCACAAAGAAGAAAATATTTACCCTCTCCTAATGTCATTTCTTCCATTGATCCAGAAAACGGCAAGTTTTCCACCCAATCTTCAACAAGACCTTCAGTGTTTATGTTATAGTCGCAGTCTGCTACTTCAAATTCAGTTAAAAAATGTTCGTCGCCTTTTTTTCTTACGTATAGGATAAAGTCTTTCATGTAAATCGTGTCTCCAGGTAAACCTACAATTCGTCTTAAAAGATATTTTTTAGATGTGTCACCTTGTTTGTTGAAAGGAGTATATAGCTGGAATGTAAAAAAGCTTACTATTGCGTTGATAGAGGTTTGAAAAATATTATACTTATCCTCTTGATTTTCGATAAAAACTAAAGAACCACGTTTTAAGGAAGACAAGCGATATATAGGTGTACTAAAAACCCTAGAGCCAGAGGCGAGTTCAGAAGCCATCGCATCTCCTTTTACCACAAAGGTACAAATAAAATAGCTTGTGATGATTTGGTATAAGAAAAATACAATAATGATTATTACAAGTATTTCATTCCTCTTCTTCTTGTCGCTATCCAGCCTAAACATCCCATACATCTCCTATCTTCTTAGTTTGATAATCGCATACAACAGTTTATTTATTTTTTGCATATTTGTAAATAGTTGTGATGAATCTGGTTTCTAAAGAGCTTTAGCAAGTAGTCGCACTCCAATAAATTTCCTTATCGTCGCCGATTTTTTAGGGACAGACACTACGTTTGCTTTCACCAGTATTGTATTGCATCGCAAAACATGCATGTATTGCGATGCGTTGCTGTACAGCATTCACCCTCGTTGCTGTACAGAATGCGGACGCAATATAGCGGG
>CAJPOH010000268.1 GCA_905372205.1 uncultured Treponema sp. | reverse complement strand
TACCCGTACCAGCTGAGCAATCCCAAATATAATACTCTTCTTGCCACGTTTCGCCCAACACACAGCTAAGATAACTTTGAGATTTTTCAACCCAAATCTGAGGCGTAAAATATGAACCTTTTCGCTCTCTTATGTCTTGAGGTACCAATAAATCTCTTCTTGCAATAATATAATCCCAATATTCTTTTCTTGGCGGTCTTGAATAAACATTCCAAAATTCTTTATAGGCTTTTTGTTTATCATTAAAACCTACAGTAGAAAACAAGAAACCTCCAATAGTCTTTCTTTCCCTATTATAGTAATATTCTTTTTGTTTAAGCACCACTGCAAGATTTTCTTTAATTGATTCATTATCTTCGCTAAGGAGATCTGCCAAGAAAAAATCAGCTGAGATGATGTTTTCTTTGTTTGCTTCTTGCCAATCAACAGCAATTGTAGGTTTTACCTTTTCAGACCAACGTTGAAACACAAAAGTGAAATTGTTTTTTGTTACAGATATTTTTTCTGTAATTTCTTTGCCACTCTTAAAATTAAGATTTATAAAATCTTTCAATTCTTTTTCTGATTCTTCATAGCTAAATATGATGGAATTATCTTCTAAAATGCTTTTACAAAGTGCATAAAGAAGCTTAAATTCTTTTGTTTCATGATTGGACGGAGGGACGTTCCAGTTAAAATCATTTTGATAGAATATTCCTTGAATTCTGTGGTATTCAATAAAAGCGAATTTTTCTGCGTCAAAAGCACCAATATATTTTGGTGGTAGATGTTTTTCAAAAGTTTTTTCTTTGCCAATTGTCAAAATCAATTGAACAAAAGATTCATAAATATCATAAGAATCCCCTTGCTTCGCTTCTGCCCAGAGGTTCGATTTCAAGGCTGTATTTTCAAAAGCATCAAATAATGAAGATTGACCCTTTTCGGTGTTATGCTTTGCGATTACAAAATCTATGTTACCTAGTTGCGTGTATACGTATTTTGCAAAATAGTCTTGAGCAATTGCATTTTTTAATGCTTCTTCTCTTAGTTTTTTGTAGTTATCCACTTTTTAAGCTTTGGAATTCGCCAATCTAAATGTTCTAACAAAAAAGTTTAGGTTGCGTGCAATAAAAATTATAGTGCAAATTGTCAGGAATGAAACAGTGGTAAACAAGAATTGTAATGTGAAATAGCTACCAAAAGCTTGAATAAATCTAATACCTATCTTTGTGGAAGGAATAATAAGAAAGACTGCAAGCATTGCACTCCCAATAACTCCCCAAAGGCTTAAAACAAAAAAAGCAAATCCAGATCTTTTTTTAGGCTGCACACTTTTATTAGCCATAATTTGTTGCATCGTTTTAATATATAGTGGATCGTTTTTGTTTGCCTTTTTCATCATCCTACTAGAAGTAAAATGTGTCGCGAGAGTCATAGCACGAATGTTATCTCTGCATTTTTTGCAACGTAATAAATGGAAAATCATGCTAATTGGCAATCTTTGGTAGCGTTCGATATGGATATATTCTTCCATTAACTCATCACACTTCATAGTTTCTCCTATACATTAAATAAATAAGGGAATGCTTTTGCAGAGATTGTATTCACTAGTCCTGCAACTTCTATTTCAGTTTTTAATATTCGTTTTGCTCTAAAGATATAAGATTTTATTGTGCCTTTAGGAAGACCTGTAATTTCTTCGATATCTGCGTATGCAACATCATAAAAAAAATAAAGTTCAATACAAACCTTATAATTTTCGGGCAAGTTGTTTACGGCTTTTTTTATCGCTGATTGCAAACATGTCCTAATAAATTTTTCTTCAGGAGAAAGAAATGGAGAAATAAAATCTTGTTCTTCGATAGACAATGTAAAATGTTGTTTTTTATTTGTTGAATTTATTGCCATGTTATAAGCAATACGCATAAGCCATGTGTAGAATGAAGATGTCATTTTAAAACTTGGTAAGGCTTGGTATGCCTTAAACATTACATCTTGGCAGAAATCTTGTGCATCTTCTTCATTCTTAAAAAAACTATAACCTAACGAGATAATTCTATTTTGATACCTTAACACTAGCTCTCCAAATGCCTCGCATTCTCCTTTTAGTACTTTTTTTAATATTGCGAAATCTTTTTCCTTTATGGATTCAGAATTTTTGTGTAATACAACCAAATGTACCGCCTTATTTTTCTTTATTTTTGGTAGAAAATCTATAATATAGCAACAAGCTAAGTCCAACAGAAAAAGGTACTAGACCTAGCAACAAGGTGTAATAAGATGTTTGGATTATAGTGAAGAAGATGGTCAGGACAAAGCCTAAAATTAAAAGCAACAAACCAGATAAGAGGCAGATATTCAGAAAATCTAGTTTTGAAGGATTATATATGCCATTTCTTATCAATAAAACTGTTTGCTTATGATGCCATAATATATAGAAAAACAACAAAAAAGTTGCCATAACCATGCCAATTATAGGAAATAACGACATAATTACTTGAGCAGCAGGCACAACATCTGTATTAACCATAGTTCCTCCTCATACTTATTTTAACGCACAACCTTAAATTCCTCAAAATATATAGCAGAAACATAGCCCATTTTTAGATTTTTATTTATTTCTTCTAATAAAGCTTTTTTTATATCACTTTCTTTTTGTGTTTCTATGCTATACCATGGATATTGCAAAAACCATGAAGTAATTGCATTTTTTAATATTTCTTTTTTTTGTACAATTTCCTCACGCAACGGTATATTATCGGTATCGTATTCTAAAAATGGATTTAATACAATCG
>CAJPOH010000267.1 GCA_905372205.1 uncultured Treponema sp. | reverse complement strand
GTTAAAGAAAAAATAAAAATTATTTTTGATAGTGAAACAATCTCGTGTAGATATGATGGATTATCTAATGAGCCAATCAATTCAGGTGATATGATTTCACCCGGTGAGTGGATTCTTTTCACTGCCATATTAAAAGATGGACAAAGCGTTGTAGCTTGGAAAAGAAATGGTGTTGCAATAAATGGGGCAACGGGAGAAACTTATTCCTACCTAGTCAAGCAATTAGACAGTGCTACAGAAAATGGAATAAAACAAATTGCAATGAGTGTTGAAGTAAAATAAACACTTTTAGGGATGCACTGATTAATTCCTTGTCGAATTATCAATGCATCCCTAGCTTTAATCAGCGATTTCCTAACTCCATCTTTATTTTTGTTAGTATCTCTTTTTCTTTGTTCGTTAATTTATTGCTTCCTAAACACATATTATAAGATGTGTTTGCTGTGTCATATTTTTTTACAGTTTACTCATTTTCTCGTGATACAATTTGTACTATTGATAAAAGTATGATTATATGCAAAAATAGAGGGCAATTTTTTGAAGGAGATGCAAAAAGTGTCTGATGAAATTTTAAGTGAGATTGAGCAAAAGTTCATCTCATGTGTAACTCAAGCTTTGGATTCTGTCAAAATGGCAGAAAATCCTGAAGAATTAGATAGGTATAGAGCTTTATTTAGAAAATCGGTTCCTTTTACTATGAGAAGTTATGTTGCTTCATACCTAGCAAAACAAATAGTCTCGGGTAGGTATTCAAATACTACAAGATTCAGTAATAAAGAAAGTTATTCTACTACTCATCAAGGTAAGCCTAAAATAATTTTAGGCAAAGAAGAAGCAAAAATACTATTTTTTAGTATTGGTAGAAAAAGAGGAATCTCGCCAAAGGATATTATAACGCTAATTATGCAAAACACTTCTGTGCCTAGAGAACATATTGGAGAAATTAAGCTACTAGACAACTATTCTTTTGTGCAGATTATGAAGGAAAATGCAGAAGGGGTTATAGCAGGGTTAAATAATTCACGCTATAGAGGGAGACCACTTTCTGTTAGTTATGCTATAAACACAAGTCATGAAGAATTAGATTCGTCTCAAGCAATAAAAGAAAATATTGAAGTATAAAACAGGGGAAGAGTATGCACAAAAAGAAAATATTTGCAGGTCCATCTATTAGACGCTTACCATCATATTTATACATCGTGAAAGCAGCTTTCGCTCAAGGGGAAGAATATATTTCTGGAACAGTTATAGCAGATGAGCTAAAATTAGAAGCAATTCAAGTAAGAAAGGATTTGTCTTTAACAGGCATCATAGGAAAACCTAAGAGAGGATATGCAATAAAAGAATTGATTACCTCTATTGAAAGTTTTTTAGGCTGGAATATTGAAAAGTATGCGGCATTGATTGGTGCAGGTTGTCTTGGTTCTGCTTTGATTGGCTATGCTGGATTTAAAGAACATGGACTTAAAATTAAACTTGCTTTTGATAACGACACATCAAAAATTGGAAACACTGTACATGGAATTAAAGTTTATGATATTAACGAAGCAAAAAAGTTAATTAAAAAGGAAAAAATTAGCATAGCAATTTTGACTGTTCCTTCAGAACATGCACAAAAATTAACAGATATCTTAGTTCAAACAGGTATTAAAGCTATATGGAACTTTACCAATGTAAAAATCAATACTCCTGAAAATGTTTCTGTTTGGAGAGAAGACTTGAGTTCGGGATATGCAATGCTTAGTTATATGATGGCAACTGATGAAAACTAAAAAGGCATATCAAAAAGAGATTTTTACCAATAGACTTATAAAACAACAAAGGATTTTGAGTAAATGGGCAGGAAAAAATGGCATTTATTGCTATCGTCTTTATGATAAAGATATTCCTGAGATCCCATTGCTCATTGATGCATATCATTCTATAGACCACGAGCCATATTTAATTGTTAGCTTATATAAAAGACCATATAAAGTTGATGAAAATGAAGAAATTGCGTATCTCAAAGAGTTTGCAATGCTTTCGGCTTCTTTATTGCAAGTACCTAGCTCAAATGTTGCTATCAAAATAAGAGAAAAAAAACGTGGCACATCTCAATATAACAAAACAGAAAATACCGATAGCTTATGCTTTATTTCTAAAGAAGGCGAAGCTTTGTTTTATATAAATATTTCAGACTATATTGATGCTGGTCTTTTTTTAGATCATCGTCCTTTGCGTTTGCTTCTTGGAAAGGAAGCAAAAAATAAAAATGTACTAAATCTTTTTTGCTATACAGCATCGTTTTCTATTCACGCTATTTTGGGAGGAGCTAGAAGTGTTTGTAGTGTTGATACATCCAAATCTGCACTCTTATGGGCAGAAAAAAATTTAATGCTAAATAATATAAAATCTTCCAACAATTTTTGTTTAGTCAACAAAGAAGCAATGACATTTTTGGATGAGATGGTAGCAAAAAGAAAAACATGGAATCTTATAATTTGTGATCCTCCAACATTTTCAAATTCTAAAAGTAGAAAAGATTTTTTTGATGTCAACAAGGATTACGTAACTCTTTGTTGTAAGTGCTTAAAGGTATTGGAGAAAGGTGGCACTCTCTATTTTTCTTCTAATTCAAGGCAACTTAAATTTGATGAAAAACTTCTAAAAGATTCTAATAATGAAAAACTCTTTATAAAAGATATTTCAAAAGCTACCATTCCATTTGATTTTAGAAACAAAAATATACACAAAACATGGAAAATCGTAAAAGAAAACTAATCTTTTTGAAGGTTGTATAAATC
>CAJPOH010000266.1 GCA_905372205.1 uncultured Treponema sp. | reverse complement strand
GAATATGAGAGACAGTACATCATCAAAATGTCCTATCTTTTCTTTGCCATAAATGACAAAGTACTCTGTGATAGTAGAAACAAAACCTTCTCGTTCTTCTTTCACAACTAAAACAGGTATATTATTTTCTAAAACTCCTACTTGGAAAATATCATTTTCATTTTTCACAGATGAAGGCACAAGGCCTATTTGCTTATCTGCAAAAAGATGGTTTAAGCTTAATGCAAAAACTGCATAAAGAAAAAGTCTTTTAATAAAATTCATTCTTATCTCCTAGATAACATTAGCCTAGTATATTATAAAAACTTCAATGCAAGCAATGCTTAAGGAATTGCTGATCAAATGCTAGCCCCTGTAATCAGTGTCGTCTTAAACGCCAACTCTTTACTTTTATCTTTAGTTCGTGTAGACTAGCGGTAAGGAGTGTTTGTTATGAAAAACAAAATATTTTTTTTGCCAATTATGGCTTTGTTATTGTTTTCTTCTTGTGCTAAAGAGGATGCCTTGGTTATTGATTATCAAATGAATGTTGTTTCTCCATCTTATGAGACAAATTATTTTAATTGGAGCTTTGCAGGTGAGAAAATTGAAGATAAGTATGATGCTGTTTCACAAGCAAGTGCAAAAGGAACTACAGCTAAGTTCAATAGTGTACGTTATGCAGGGCCTGCAGCAGAAAAAAAGTTGACTATGCCAGCTGCTTTGAGAGGTCTTTTTTTCTATGCAATAGCTGATTGGTCTTTGGTTGAAGGAGATGCTTTGCATGTTGAGCAATCGGATGGTGTTATCACAGTTAGATATGCACATCATGGAAAAGCTTATGAGCTTAAAACAGATAATAATGGCAATTTTGATGTGTTAAAAGATGCTAAAATAGCTACAAACTTTGCTGATAAGAATGAAGGTGGTGAATATGTGATTAAAGAAGAGTATCTTATGGAAGGTGGCGAAGCTCTTTCTATGAGAAATTTAGATTATTCTCGCTTAGTATTTAATCCTGATAAGTACATATCTGATGCAGAATACCATTTTGAAGGAACATTGAAATTTACTTTTAAGGACAATGTATTGCGTATTTCTGGTAAACTTTATAAAAAATAAATATACCAAAAAGTCCTCTTGAGTGGTTTTATATGATTTGAGAGGACTTTATTCATCGTTGACATCTTGGGGGCATAACCCAAAGCCTTCTCCTTCGTCATTTTCTGTTCCATGTGGTTCTATATGAATGACCACGTCATAGACGTTTTCGATATTTTGTTTAATTTTAGAAGTTAATTCTTCTGCAATTTTATGTGCTTGGTAAACTGTTGTGTTAGCATCAACTTCAATATCAAGATTTATGTCAAAAAGATTAGCCATTTTTCTAATTCTAGCTCTATGTGGGTTATACACATTTTTCATTTCAGCTACAGTATTAAATAGTTTTTTATATAAGATGTTGTTGGTGTTGCCGTCCATTAATTCAATATTTAATTCCCAAAAAAGAGAAAACCCAGAATGCAAAATAAACAAACTTATAATTAAGGCAACAATCAAATCGAGATATATTAAATGAAAATAATATGAAAAGGAAATGCCAATTAAGACAGAAGAAGATAGTAGAATATCATTTGTCATATTTTTTGCATTAGCCAAAATCATAGCACTATTAGCCTTTTTTGCTAAAACAAATTGGTTTAATGCCAAAAGAAACTTAAAGACAACAGAAGTGATAATCACCAAAATTGCAACAAGTTGAAATTTATCATCTAATACTTGATTTTGTGAAAATAATTTTTTTATCGAAGTGATAAATAGTTGAAACCCCATTGTAACGATGGTAAGTGATAGTATTAAGCTAGCTATAGTCTCTGCTCTGTGTCTTCCATAAGGATATTTTTTGCTTGAAGGAAGCTTTATAATAAAACTGACCACTAGTGTCATAACAGCAATTCCAACATCCGAGCCTGTGTCTATAGCATCTGCCAGTATTGCAAGACTAGAAGTAAAATATGCCGTGATGAGCTTTATTAAAAAAATAAATATGTTTCCAAGCAAAGCTACAATGGATGCCTTTCTAATAATTTTTGATTTGTCTTCTAACATAGAAACAACGAGTTTACAGAAAAAAAAATATAGAAACAATACGTAGCTTTAGCTTACAATGACCGGCATCTTGAAAAATGCTTAATGAAGTACTGATAATTGTGAGTAGTAAACTAATCAGTGCTTCATTAAACTTATCCTAATTTTTCTAAGATTACTAATGTGAGTTTTCCCATTCCCTCAACTTTTCTTCCAAACTTGCTTCTTTTTTATTTTCACGAGAAGTTGCAGTTGCTTCTAATAGATAAGGAAAGATAATTTCAGTTTTTAATGTTTCCCAATTGGTTGGTAAGATTAGTGGTGTTTTTAAGCTACCATTTTGTGGTAGATGGGGCAACAAAAGTGGATAGTACTGTGGGAACACTTTTTCTGTTATTGGTTTTAGAGAAGAAAAACCACCTGCAATACCAAAATCCTTGCTTGGCAAGTTTTCCGTTTCTTTTTTCATTAATAGTTTTTCTTGTGTTTCTAGAGAATAAAGCCACGTGATAAAAGCTTCGCTTGCATCTTTATTTTTTGCATATGAACATATTCCTGCATATAAGATATCATCATTGCAAGGAACTTTACCATTAAACTCTAAATATCTAAAATCAATATTTTGTAGTTTTTCTTTTGGAAGAGAAAAAAGTGCTTCAGTTGACATATAATAAAAAGCACAAAAGCCATTGTCTATTAAAATATATGGTACATCGT
>CAJPOH010000265.1 GCA_905372205.1 uncultured Treponema sp. | reverse complement strand
TGGTCTAGCATAAAAGCAAAAGCAGAAGACAAAATTGAATTAAAAGATGGTTATGAAAAAGCAGGCTGGAAGTTAGGAAGCAAAGACGGGGGCTACCTAGAGGATTCAGCTCTCTTTAATGAAAATGCTCTCATTTTTGCCACATCAAAAAAGAAAGGCGAGCCAGATAAGCCAAAAGTTACAATTACCGTGAAAGGTGATGAAGGGGTGGAAGTTGGCTTACCTAATAACCTCACTGCTGACTCAGGCTCAAAATGGAAAAATATAAAAACGCAAGCAATTACTATAGCAAAGGCAAAAGAAAACTTTGAGATTACTACTTGGCACTTAAATAATGCAGATGGCATGCTTATAAATGATGAAACAGAATTCAAAGAAAACACAACAGTCTTTGCTGTTTCAAAAAGAAAAGGTGTGAAGTATAAAGTGGAGCATGCCCAAGAAAATATCGAAAATGATGAATACACAGTCAAAGAAACAGAAGAGAAAACAGGAGAAGCTGGCAAAAATACAGAAGCTACCGTTAAACAATATGAAGGCTTTGGTTGTCAAGGTTTGGCTCAAGAAGCAATCAAAGCAGATGGCTCAACAATTGTTCAAATAAAATACAAAAGAAACCATGTTTCTCTCATTCTTGACCTAGCAGGTGGAAAAACCACACCGGCATTAGAAGATGGAACTGATGGCAAAAAATTATTAAAAGGCAAGTTTGAAGCAAGAGTTGAAGTGAAAGGCTTAGTAAAAGAGAGTTATGGATTTGAAAAATGGGAGCCAGCACTGCCCGAAAGGTTTCCTGCAACGAGTCCTAGCACAATATACACAGCAAAATGGACGAGAGATAGCATAACAATCACGGTTGAAGGTGATGAAAACGTAGTTCTTGGCAGTCCAAACACAGTGAGCGTGGCTAAGGGAGCAAAATGGGCAGAGATAAAAACTCAAGTTATTCCAATAGCAAGTGCTAAAGAAAACTTTGAGATTAAAGAATGGCGAATTAAAGACTCAAAAGGAGAAGTATTAAAAGACGCAGACACCTTTGAAAAGGATGTTATTGTATTTGCTGTCTCAAAAGATAAAGAAAAGCCTACTCCGCCAACTAATCCAATTATAATCACAATAGAAATAGATGAAGGCTACACATTCAAAGAAGCAACCAAGCCTTGTACGATAGAAGCTCAAAAAGGTAGTGCGTGGTCTAGCATAAAAGCAAAAGCAGAAGACAAAATCGAATTAAAAGATGGTTATGAAAAAACAGGCTGGAAGTTTGGTGGAAAAGATGGGGGCGACCTAGAGGATTCAGCTTTCTTTAATGAAAATGCTCTTATTTTTGCCACATCTAAAAAGAAAGGCGAGCCGGATAAGCCAAAAGTTACAATTACCGTGAAAGGTGATGAAGGGGTAGAAGTTGGATCTCCTAATAATTTCAGTGCTGACTCTGGCTCAAAATGGTCTAGCATAAAAACACAGGCAGAAGAAAAGGCAAAGCCAAAAGAAAACTTTGAGATTACTACTTGGCATTTAAATAATACAGATGGCACAGTCATAAATGATGAAACTGAATTTAAAGGAGACACAACTATTTTTGCTGTCTCAAATAGAAAAGTTGTGAAGTACAAGGTGGAGCATGCCCAAGAAAATATCGAAAATGATGAATACACAGTAAAAGAAACAGAAGAGAAAACAGGAGAAGCTGGCAAAAACACTCTAGCAGAGGCAAAACAATACGAAGGCTTTAGTTGCCAAGGCTTGGCTCAAAAAGCAATTAAAGCAGATGGCTCAACAGTTGTCCAAATAAAATACAAAAGAAACCGTGTTTCTCTCATCCTCGATTTAGACGGAGGAAGCACTACAACAGTATTAGAAGACGGAGAAGGTGGTAAAAAGCTATTGAAAGGCAAGTTTGAAGCAAGAGTTGAAGTAAAAACTCCTACAAAGGATTCGTGTACATTTGAAGAATGGACACCTAAATTACCTGAGACCTTCCCAAAAGAAAATGATTCTAAAATCTATATCGCAAAATGGGAAAGATTTGTTCGTGTCAAAATAACTGGTGACGAACGTGTTAAAGTTGTCAAACCTGAATACATTGATATTCCAATTAATACTCCTAAAGTGATTTGGAATATAAAAACTGAAATATTGGCAAAGGTGAGTTTGGCTGATGGTTGGTCGAATGAAGACTACTGTTTTTATGACTGGAGAATTGGTGGCGAAACAGGTGAGGAGATGCAAGACTACACTCAGATAAAAGAAGATATGACGGTCTATGCTAGAACAAATTATAAAAGATTTAAACTTCTAGAAACTAAATTACAAGGTTATGAAGGAGAAAAGCCTAGAGGAAGGATATTTATTCCTAAAGAAACTACGTCTATTGCTGGAGGAGTTTTTAAAGGTTGTGACGAGCTGACAAATGTTAATTTTAATGCTTGTAAGGAACTTACTATTATCAGGGGATTTACCGATTTTTTTGGTAATAGTAGCGGAGTTTTTGAAGGGTGTACTGGTCTTGAGAGTGTAGATTTATCGAATTGTACTAAGCTTAAAATTGTTGGGCAAAATATTTTTAGTTATTGCACAAATCTAAAAACTGTAAATTTAAGTGGTTGTACTGAACTTACTAGTATCGGAACAGTCATAAATCTATCATCCCAAGAAACTTATGATACTTTCTATCGTTGTACTGCTCTAAAGAGCGTGAATTTAAGCGGATGTACTAAGCTAAATAGTATTGAAGATAGATAGTGTATAATAAAGTTCGCAATTTGGGAGATAAAAAAAGTCATTGAAAACC
>CAJPOH010000264.1 GCA_905372205.1 uncultured Treponema sp. | reverse complement strand
TTTATTAATATCCTACTCTATCCGTGATCAAAAGATTTTAGTTGTAGACTTTGGTGGTCAATACACAATGCTTATTGCAAGACAAGTTAGGGAACTTAATGTTTATTCTGAGGTTGTTCCACTTTCAAAATGTATGGAAAGCATAAATAAAGAAAAACCTATTGGAATTATTTTTTCTGGCGGTCCCAATAGTGTCTATGAAAAAGATGCCCCACTACCACCTTTGGAAATTTTTGATTTGGAAATTCCTATTTTGGGAATCTGCTATGGTATGCAAGCTATAGCCCATCTATTAGGTGGAAAGATTGAAAAAAATAAAGTGCAAGAAACAGGACGTTGCATAGTTTTTGTTGATACTAAGGCAGATATTTTTTCTACTATTAAAGATGGTAGTGATTCTTTCCTTATGAACCATGTGGATTGTGTTTCTGAGCTACCTAAAGGTTTTAAGAAAATTGCACATTCTGATCATACAGAAAATGCTGCAATGATGGACGAGAAAAGAAAAATATACGGTGTGCAGTTCCATCCCGAAGTTTTGGATAGCGACAAAAACAAAGACATCCTTGAAAACTTTCTTTATAAAATATGTAAAGCGGGAAAAACTTGGAAGAAGACAAATGTTCTTTCAAATGCAATTTCTGATGTTAAGAAAAAAGTTAAAGATAAGAAAGTTCTTTTAGCGTTATCTGGTGGCGTTGATTCTTCTGTATTAGCCTATCTTTTAAGTGAAGCTTTGGGAGATAGTCTAACTTGCGTTTTTGTTGACACTGGTCTTATGAGAAAAAACGAGGGTAAAGAAATAAAGATGAGATTTGAAAAGCTTCCTATGCGTTTTATCTATATAGATGCAAAAAAGAAATTTTTAGAATCTCTTAAAGGTATAATAGAGCCTGAAGAAAAACGAAAAGCTATAGGAGAAACATTTGTAAGAGTTTTTGAAGAAAGTGCAAAAGAGATAGGTGAAGTTGATTTTTTAGCACAAGGAACAATATATGCTGATGTTGTAGAAAGTGGATCTTCTGGTGCATCTCATGTTATTAAAAGTCACCATAATGTAGGTGGATTGCCTGAAAAAATGAAGTTTAAAGGTATAATTGAACCTTTTAGAAATCTTTTTAAGGATGAAGTACGCAAAATTGGTATTGAATTAGGACTTCCTGATGGTGTAGTTAATAGGCAACCATTTCCAGGACCTGGTCTTGCTATTAGGATTATAGGTGAAGTTACTGAAGAAAAACTAGAAATATTACGAGAGGCTGATGCTATCTGGTGCGATGTTATTGAAAAAGAGAAAAAACATAAGGATGTAAGCCAATATTTTGCCGTTCTCTTAAACACAAAGACAGTAGGAGTTGCAGGAGATTTTAGAACCTATAGCTATGTACTTGCATTAAGAGCTGTGCTAACTAACGATTTTATGACTGCTGATGCCATATATTTACCAAAGGAAATCTTGAGTGAAGCATCAAACAGAATTCTAGCAGAAGTGAAGGGAATAAATCGCGTAGTCTATGATATCACCTCAAAACCTCCCGCAACAATCGAATGGGAATAGTTAAGGAAACGCTGATTAAATGCTCCGCTTTGACACGATATGGCTACCACTGTAGCCACATCCCAATAAATTTTCTCATCAATCGCCACTCCGTAAGGACTGGATATGCCGTGCTTACGTATGTAAGCACATTAAATAAATTTCCTTACATCGCAGGGGCTAAAAGCCCCTGATGCTATGATAGCAGTATGCCTGATAGCTGTCGCTGGAGGTAGCCTAGCTTTAATTTATGCGTTTCCTGAATGCTCAATATTCGAAGCTTTCAGTAAAAACAACTACAGATTTTCATGATAGATTTTTGATATTGAACAAATCTGAAATCTACCATATGAGGCTTCCATAAAAGTTGCAGGTAAAAAGAGCTTTGGCATTACAAAAATAGAAGATAAGGACTTGATTTAAAATTTAATCAATAAACTGAGGTATAATATGGCAAATTTATCAAAAATTAAGCGTGAAAAAATGCTTGATTATCTTGAAAAATTAAAAGAACAAAACAACGATGATGAAAATATTCGTGTCATAACAGAGATACAAAATGCCCTTAATGAAAAGAAATATGGGCTTGTATGGGAAGAACACTCAGAAAAAGTCGATGAAATGCTGGAACATAGTATTCCTATCTTTGTTGAAGAGGAAGAACGAAGAATTATAGTTGATGAGAGTAAGCCATATAATTTTTTACTTGAGGGGGATAATCTTCATGCATTAAAACTTCTGGAAAAAACACACAAAGGAAAGATTGATGTTATTTATATTGATCCGCCGTATAATCGTGGTAAAAAAAACGACTTCAGATATAATGATGATTATATTGTAGTTGCTGTACAGAATGCGGTCGCGATATAGCGGGATTTGCCTCTCGTTGCTGTACAGCACGCGACCTCAATATAGCGGGGTTTGCACACCCAATGCTGTACAGAATGGGGGCAGTACATTAGCTAATGTACTGTTTTTACATCCCCTAATGTACTATTATAACATTTTCTAATGTATGTTAAGATTTTTTATTAAACTTGAAATGAAGCAAGAGAATTTGATGAAACCACCGCACCTAATGCTAGCAGTTTTATTCATTTAAGACAATATATTCATCACAAACACTCAGGGTTTCTTAAGGGATATGCGTAGGAATTCTGTATTATAAATATTGTTAGATATGTCATAGACTCTCAACTCTATAATAAACGTGAAGATTGTCTTGAAAAGCCTTTGCAGTCTTTATAATGCGGAATCC
>CAJPOH010000263.1 GCA_905372205.1 uncultured Treponema sp. | reverse complement strand
TATCTACTAGATATGAGTGAAAAATAATTAAAAATGAGCAAAAAAGAAGAAGTATTACTCAAGATTTTTGATATAGAATCCTCGTTGCATAATGTGCAAGACGTGGATGTTCTCTTAGAGATTATATTGACTGAGGCTAGAAAGGTGGTTTCAGCTGATGCGGGCTCGATTTATATTGTGGACGGAAATAGTCTTTCTATAAGGTATAGCCAAAATGACACCTTAAAAAATAAATTGCCTGAGGGGCAAAAATTGCCATACACCTTTTTTTCTTTTCCTATAAATTCAAAAACAATTTCAGGTTATGTAGCTCTAACTGGAACTATAGTCAATGAGCCTAATGTTTATGAAATAGATGAAGAAAAACCATACACTTTTGGAAAAGAAACAGATAAAACAACTGGCTATAAGACAGTTTCAAATTTGACTATTCCACTTAATGCTCCGAATGGCACACTTTTAGGTGTTTTGCAAATGCTTAATGCTTTGGATGAAGATGGAAACATAAGAGAATTTTCTTCTGATGATGAAAGCTATCTCAAACATTTTGCATATAATGCTGGTATTGCACTTGAAAGGGGCTATCTTACACGTGCTATGATCATGCGAATGATTAAAATTTCAGAAATGAGAGACCCAAAAGAAACAGGGGCTCACGCGAATAGGGTGGCAAGCTATAGCGTAGAAATTTATGACAGATATGCTTTCCATAAAAACATATCAGAAAAGACTAGAACTAAATATCGAGATTCCTTGAGAGTGGCAGCAATGTTGCACGATGTGGGAAAGGTTTCTATTCCTGATTCAATCTTAAAAAAGAATGGACGTCTCACTGACGAAGAGTTTAAGGTTATGCAAACACATACTTGGCGAGGTGCAGCCCTTTTTAAACCAATAACATCGTTTGTTGACGAAATTGCTGTTGAAATAGCTTTGCGTCATCATGAAAATTGGGATGGCTCAGGATATCCAGGTTTTATTAATAAAGAAACAGGTGATGCTGAACAAGTAGATGAGAAAACAGGAAAAAATCAAGGCTTGAAAGGAGAAGAGATTCCTCTTTCTGCTAGAATTGTTTCTATCGCGGATGTTTATGATGCTCTTTCGTCGAGGCGTATTTACAAAGAAGCATGGGAAGAAAATGAAGTACTAGATGAAATCAAGAAATGTAGTGGCACAAAGTTTGACCCTGAGTTAGTCTCATGTTTTTTTGAAGTATTGCCAAATATACAAGCAATCAAACATCTTTTCTCAGGATGATTGGCTATATTGGCCTTTTTAGTAATATTAGTAAAACACAAGGTGTTGCAAAATATCATAAATAATAATATACTCGGCTTATCGGTTTATCTGGGTGAGTTTTTAATTTATGAAAATATGGATTAAATATTTAATAGGCGTAGTTTTGGGTGTAACTATTGCTTTTTTGTTTCCTCAAGATAGCGAACTTGCAAATAGCATTATTAGTTTTCTTCAAGATATGGCTATTAAAGCAAGCAAATATTCTCTCTTTCCGTTTTTATTTTTCACTTTGATATTAGGAACATATAAACTTAAAGAAAGCACTTCTATTTTTAAGGTTTTGTTTTTTTCTATCATATTCACAATAACTGTTTCATTTTTGTGTTCTGCTTTTGGGCTTTTATCCATCACACTATTCTCTTCTCCGCGTGTACCCATATTTCAAGAAGAAGGTGCGTTGAATGCAAGTCTTGGAATAAGAGACGCTTTTTTGAGAGTGTTTCCACCAAATGCTTTTTTATCATTTTCTGAAAGCTTATTTATATTGCCAATTTGTATTTTTTCAGTTTTTATTGGAACAGCTTGTGCAACAGATAAACTAAACGCAAGACCTCTTTTGCCATTGTTTGATTCTCTTTCTAGGCTTTTTTATTCCATTATGGCTTTTTTTGTTGACCTTTTTTCAATTGCTTTAATAGCTATAAGTGCTTATTGGATGCTCATTTTTAGGCAATTACTTTTGAATAGAGCATTTATTAGATTTATTACACTGTTGGTTATTAATTTTCTAGTGATACTGTTGATCATCTACCCAATAATATTAAAAATATTTTGCAGAAAGGTTAATCCATATAAGATTATTTATGCATCTATTGCTCCTATAATAGTAGCTTTTTTTTCAGGTGATTCTAACCTCACACTGAATGTTTTGTTTCGCCATGCAAATGAAAGTCTTGGAGTGAGAAGAAGAATGACATCGTTTGTATTGCCTTTTCTTTCCACCTTTGCTAGAGCAGGTTCTGCTATGGTTATTACTGTGAGTTTTTTAGTGATAATAACTTCTTATTCAAGCCTTGGTATGAGTAATTTTTGGGACATGATGTATATCATATTTGTTTCTGTTTTGCTTTCTTTTTCTATCTCTCATTGTGGAAAAGAAGGTGTTTATATTGCAATTAGTGCTGTGTGTGCCTTGTACGGGAATGGTTTTGAATCTGGCTTTTTGATTTTGCAGCCTGCAATTTTTTTTATGGCTTCAATAGCTACTGCCTTAGATGCCGTAACTACTTTAGTTGGAGTTTATATCATTTCATATCATTTACAAATGACTAATACAAGGGAACTTAGGTTTTTCATTTAGATTGGTCTCGTTGGGCTTTTACAGGAAAAATTGATAACAATCCTTATTTTTTCAAAGAAAAACATAGCTTCTTTTAGTGTGGTGTTAGCTTTTCTTAGGGATGCACTGATTAATTCGAAAACAAATTAATCAGCATTTCCTTAAAGATATTGTTTTGAACATAAGGATATAGAAGCTTTATTAAACATATTAAA
>CAJPOH010000262.1 GCA_905372205.1 uncultured Treponema sp. | reverse complement strand
AGCATTGATAGGAGATACTTACATTTTCACTGAAAATACGACTGTCTTTGCTTGCACTAAAAAAATTGAAAAGAATTTCAAGATTAAAGTAACTCAACCAACAACTGGAAAAATCACAGTTAAAAAAGTGGTTTCTCAAGATAACGAGGTAGAATTAAATCCTTCTGAGCTTTTATGTGTTTTAGAAGATACTAATCTAAAGGTTGAGCTTGAAGCTACTGATAATACCAGATATATACCGTTTGAATTAAAAGTTGACGATAGTTCATTCACACAAGTTCAAGAAAACAAAATAAGTCATTATTTTACAATAAATAAAGATATAGTTATTTCAGGTGAGGTAAAAGCTTTTTTCAAAATTACTAAAAACAATGTAGCAAATGGTGCAATTACCATAGAAAGAGAACATGGTGGCAGTCTAACTCCAGTTTTTGATTCAGAACTCAATAAGATAGTGGAAGGAAAAGAATTTACTATTAAACTTTCTGCTAATGCTACCTACAAGGTGAAATCTCTTAAAATAAAAAGAGAAAAAGAGGGAAGCCCTCAAATAGAAACAATAGTGAATCCTGATGGCAAAATTGAAAAGAAAATAGTAGTGGATGATAACATAATCTTAGACGGAGAAGTTGAAAAAGATTCCAACGCACAGCCATTAGCCAAGATTGAAATAGATTTAGGTGATGACATTAAATTTAAGATGGTAAATATTCCCGAATTAACTATTGGGACAAAGCTATGTGGTCAAGAAGGAGTAACTTTATCTAGCTATCAATTAAGCGAAACTGAAGTAACTCAAGCTTTATATCAAAAAATAATGGGAAAAAATCCAACAAAAACTGCTCCAGCTGAACACAATGAAAAACCAAAATGCCCTGTCTCTCAAGTTACTTGGTATGATGCTGTAGCTTTTTGTAATGAACTTACCATACTAAATGACGGTAATGAAACAAAAAATTGCATGTACTACACTGATGAACAAAAGACTCATATCTATAGAAGGGAAGATGCTGAAGCAAAAAAATATCCTTACGTTGCATGGCAAAAAAAAGGCTTTCGTCTTCCAACAGAGGCAGAATGGGAAGCTGGAGCTTTTGGAGGAGAAGCAAAGCAATATCCAGGAAGTGATACGCCTGCCAGTGTAGCTTGGTTTGATGAGACAAGCTTCAGTTCCATACATCACAATGTTGCAACTAAGGGTGCTAATGCTTATGGGTTGCATGATATGGCAGGAAATGTGGCAGAGTGGGTGTGGGATCCTTATGTAGAAAGTGATGTGAGAAAAAATAATCCTACAAGCAAAAATCCAACATATAAACATAAGAAAGCTACCAATGGAAGTTGTGATGGAGCAGCTACTATAAGAGGTGGAGATTACACTTGTTTTAGCAGTTTTGTTACAACTCCTTTAATGTGCAATGCTAGAGATGAAAGCACCTGCAAAACACCGTATGATTCCATAGATGGAGTTGACATAGGAATAAGAATTGCAAGAGGAGCATTTAATGTGCCTGTTAAAGTGTTTAAACTAACTATTGGAACTTATGAATTAATAGGAGAAGAGTTAGAGGAAGCAAGAAAAGGTACTGGTTTTACAAAAGTGTTCGAAAAAGGAGCTACAAATGTTCAAATAGTAGTGGAAGCAGAAGTTGGTGCCACTATAAGTTTCGAAGAAGGAAATAACTCACTTTCTCTAACCAGCATTCCACAAAAGATTGTGGTTAAGGTGAGTAAGGACGAATTTGCATCACAGGTTTTCACCTTATTTTTAAGCAAAAGAGAAGAAGGCTCCTCTTCAATAGTGAATGGAACAAATACGGAATATCAAATTGGAAGTTCAGGAGTGAGTTTTAAGATGGTATCTATTGCTCCTGTAGATGACGTTACCTTAGGTAGTGTTCATAAAGGGGATAACAAACCTCACAAAGTGAGTCTTTCAGGCTATCAAATTAGCAAAACTGAGGTAACACAAAAAGTCTATCAAACTGTTACAGGTGAGAACCCTAGCTATTTCATTGAAAGTAAGAAAGTTGAAGGGGATAACCAAGAGCTACGACCTGTGGATCAAGTGCTTTGGTATGAAGCAGTGGCTTTTTGCAACATGCTCACTTCAAAGGTTAAAGGCAATAGCGACGAATGTGTTTATTATAACAACGAAGCATTAACAGAAGTGTATACTATGGAACATGCTAAACGAGATATACAGGCAATAAACCAACAAGGTGCAACTATTCCAGAGACTCCTTATGTTGCTTGGGATAAAAAGGGTTTTCGTCTTCCAACTGAGGCAGAATGGGAATGGGCTAGTATGGGAGGTGAGAATGGCAAATATTCTGGAAGTAATGATTTACTAGCTGTAGCATGGTGTGGAGATAATGCTACAAAGATTGGTGATGATTATGTAACTCGAGAAGTTGCAAAAAAGCAAGCTAATGGTTATGGTTTATATGACATGACGGGCAATGTTTTTGAATGGTGTGGAGAATGGCGTGTTAATGATACTACTCCTCAGGGGGGAAAAGACCCAAAAGGTCAACAAATTAGTGGAGGAAGTAAATACAAAGTACAACGTTCTTCAAGTTATGGATTATCTGTTCATGAAAAACATGAAAGCACTCATAGAGACTGGCAGGACATTTTTTCTAGGAGTAAAACTTCGGGAATAAGACTAGTTTCAAGATTATTTTAATTGAATATAAAAGTCATAAGTTGCTGGACATCTTATGACTTTTTTTCATGATATTCATAATATTTAATTTTATAATTGATTTATGATATTTTTGTGTATTGATGTTTTTTCTAAGTTAAAGGT
>CAJPOH010000261.1 GCA_905372205.1 uncultured Treponema sp. | reverse complement strand
ATAAAGATTAGTTCTTTTCTTGTATTTTATCTTTTTCTTTTTTGATTTTTTGATCTAGCATGTCCACAAGCTTATTTACACCTGCTTCAAAATCATAATTTTCTGTTGAAACATGAGCTACTTCGCCAAATCTAAAGTGTACATCACATTCATATACAAATTTTTTGTCTAACTTGACAGAACAAATAACTCTAGTAATCAAATCTTCTGCATAACTCACTCGTCTCATTTTCTTTTCAATGAATTCTTTTTGTTCATCATCAAATGAAAATTTTACCGCTCTAATATCTAGCTCCATTATAAGCCTCCAAAATATCCCACCTATAAGTATACTAGTACACTTATACAAATAAGTCGAGGGGATACATCTTAACTATTTGCAAGAATTACACTTTTTTCTTGTTCTAACCGTTCCAGCTCTTGCAATAACTTAATTTCTGCTTCCTTTTTACATATAGGGCATTCAAAATGCTCTCCGTGAATATAGCCATGCACTGGGCATATTGAAAATGTTGGCGATATTGAAAAATATGGAATTCTATAATTGAATGCTATTGTCTTCACTAAATCTCTACATGCCTTCCAATCTTTTATTGCTTCTCCTAAAAATACATGAAAAACTGTACCACCAGTATACTTACGTTGCAAACTTTCTTGATGATCTAACGCTTCAAAAACATCTGTCGTGAAAGACACAGGTAGTTGACTAGAATTAGTATAATATGGTTCTGCAACACCAGACGAAATAATATCAGGAAATTGTTGCCTATCATGGCGAGCAAGACGATATGAAGTACTTTCTGCAGGAGTTGCTTCAAGATTAAATAAATCTCCTGTTTCTTCTTGAAAATCTTGCAATTTTTGTCTCATATGAGTAAGTACTTTTTCTGCAAATTCCTTACCCTTTGGGTCAACAATATCTACACCTAAAAAGTTTAAGCAAGATTCATTCATTCCACAAATTCCAATGGTAGAAAAATGATTATCAAGATGGCTTAAATATCTTTTTGTATAAGGAAAAAGACCTCCATCCAAAAGAGCTTGAATCACCTTTCTTTTTAAGCGTAAACTATCCTTTGCCAACACCATAAGGTAATCAAGACGATCAAAATATGCTTTTTCATCTTTTGCAAGATATCCAATTTGTGGCATGTTAAGAGTTACAACACCAATAGATCCTGTAAACTCATCAGATCCAAAAAGCCCCCCTCCCCTCTTTCTCAATTCTCTTTTATCAAGCTGTAACCTACAACACATAGAACGCACATCGCTTGGATTCAAATCTGAATTAACAAAGTTTTGAAAATACGGAGTTCCATAACGAGCAGTCATTTCAAAAAGAAGTTCTGCATTGTCATCCTCCCAGTCAAAATCGCTTGTTATATTATATGTAGGAATTGGGTATTGAAAGCCACGCCCCACAGCATCTCCTTCTAACATAAGCTCGATGAATAGTCTATTGATAACATCCATCTCTTTTTGACAATCTCCGTAAGTAAAGTCTGTTTCCTTTCCTCCAACACATGCTTTTTTACCTGCCAAATCTGGTGGACACTTCCAGTCTAGTGTTATGTTTGTAAATGGAGCTTGAGACCCCCACCTACTAGGTGTATTCACTCCATAAATAAAACTTTGCAAGCATTGCTTAACGGCAGTTTCAGAAAGATTGTCTTTCTTAACAAAAGGAGCTAGATAAGTATCAAAAGAACTAAAAGCTTGAGCTCCTGCCCATTCATTTTGCATAATGCCTAAAAAGTTTACAATTTGTTGAATGAGTGTTGAAAGGTGCTTTGCAGGGCTTGATGTAATCTTATCTGGCACCCCTCCCAAACCTTCATATATTAACTGACGAAGCGACCACCCTGCACAATAACCTGAAAACATAGAAAGATCATGAATGTGAAAAGCAGCTGTTTCGTGTGCCTCTGCAATTGCAGGCGTGTAAACATTTTTTAGCCAATAGTTTGCAGTTATCGCACCTGAATTATGCAAAATTAAGCCACCAAGTGAAAAATTGACGTTCGCATTTTCTTTCACTCGCCAATCCGCTTGGCTTAAATATCCATCCATTGTGTTATTTATATTTAGCATGATGCGTTTTGCATCTCTTGCAGCCTCTCTCTTTGCTCGATACAAAATATAAGACTTTGCAACTTTTGCTTCTTGTTTTTCTATTAGGGCAATTTCAACAATATCTTGAATCTCTTCAAGTGCTGGAATTGAATATGAATATCGTTCTTTCATCATGGCCTTTAGCTTTTCTTCCACGTAGTCTGTTAAAGAAATTGCCCTCTCATCGTCTTTTTCTCCTTCCACGCTCATAATAGCTTTGTTGATTGCAACTTCTATTTTCTTCCTATTGTATGCTTCAATCTCTCCATTTCTTTTAACAATAGAGCGTAAAATAACTTTTTCTTCCTGTCCATCTCCTAAAAAAGGCTTCCATTGCGGAAAAACAGCTTGTGCAACATCTGACATATATTCATCTCCCACCAAATATTTAATAAAGTAAAAAGAAGTATGGGGCATTGTATACATTTATTTTCTATTCTGCAACTATAAAATTCCTTTAACTTTGACTATTTCAAGAGCAAAAATGCTGTGTTTCATTTTAATTTTGTATACTAGAGCATATAAAAGATGCGATGAAAATTGGAAAAAAGAAAATATTAAAAAAATATTTCCTTTAATGAAAGTACACTAATGAAACTCTTTCTTCACTATTTTGTCTATATCCTTAAATCCTCTTTTTTTTCGATGCACCTATTGTCTTAAATTGATAAAAATACTAGATTAAAAGTGATATTTTCATCAGATTC
>CAJPOH010000260.1 GCA_905372205.1 uncultured Treponema sp. | reverse complement strand
CTTACTGATTGTTGTCGGAATGTTTTTAACAGGTTTTGACGCACCCACATTAAACACATTATTTGTTGATAAAAATTTGAGATATCATGGGCTTATTCAAGCCTTTTCAAGAACAAACCGCATTATTAATAAAATAAAAACATTCGGCAATATTGTTTGCTTTAGGGATTTGGAAAAAGCCACACGAGACGCAATAAAAACCTTTGGAGATAAAAACAGTGCAAACATTATTTTAGAAAAAAGCTATGAAGAGTATATTCACGGCTTCAAAGATGAGAAAACAGGGGCAGTCATAAGGGGCTATGAAGAGGTTTGCAATGAAATTATAGCTAAATTTCCTGAACCCACTGAAATTATATTAGAAGCGGACAAAAAAGAATTTGCACAAGCTTTTGGAGAGGTGCTAAAGCTTGAGAATATTTTAAGAAATTTTGATGAGTTTGAAAACTTTGAAAAAATTATATCAGATAGGCAGATGCAGGACATGAAAAGTGTCTATATTGATATAGAGAAAGTATTATAAATTCAAAGAGAAATAAAGAAAGTGAAGGGGAGCAAATTGATTTTTCTGATGTTGAATTTCAGCTTGATTTACTCAAAACGGACGAAATAAACTTGGATTATATTTTGGCTTTGATATTAGAGAAGTCAAAAGAAAATGATGATGTTGAAAGCTTAAAAACAGAAGTTCGTAGAGTAATTAGGTCGAGCCTTGGCACAAGAGCAAAAGAAGAATTGATTATAGATTTTATCAACAGCACAAGGTTGTCCAAATTAAAAAATACTGATGATGTTCTTGATTCATTTTATGAGTTTGCAAGAAAGGAAAAAGACGTTAAAATTAAAAGTTTAATTGAAGAGGAAAAACTAAAAGATGATTCAAAGCGTTTTATAGAAAAAGTTATCACTAAAGGCTATGTTGAATATGCAGGAGATGAGTTAGATCGCATAATTCCACCAACATCGCGGAGGCAAGGAGCTAGAGAAAAGAAAAAACAATCCGTATTAGAAAAGATAAGAAACATCGTAGACGTTTTTGTTGGGATATAAAATTGTGGTTTGGGGATTAGTTCATATGCTGGCGTTTGTATTGCAAAAATTGCCCATCTTGTAGGTTATGAAAATGCAGATAGTTTCTCTTCACAATGCAAAAAACTATTGAGCTTCTTCCTCTCTTTCAATAACATTTATAGTGTGGCATTCCTGCTAAAGCCCTGTACATAACTTGACAATTACTAGAATCAATCTTACACTTGCAATATGTTAATAGACATTAGGAGAGTTTTATGAAAAAATTGTTACATTTTATATGTATTTTATTTTTAACTTCTGCTATTTTTTCATGCAATCACAGCAGTAGTGACACACTACAAAATGGCGGAGAAGCCAGTAATGACCCTGATTTGATTCCATTACCCCTTATCATTGATAACACCAAGGTTGAAAATAACAAAGTTAAAATTGGTGCAGGAAAGCTCGAAGTCAAAGACATAATTGCAAAATTCAAGTATGGTTCTGTACCTGAAGAACAAATTGATGTTGTTATAGTAAACGCACCATTCACTATTGAAGAAGGAGAAACTAAGGAACTCAATCTAAAAGTGGAAGCAATAAAAGGAAAGCATAAATCTTGGCAAGGCAGTGTAACTGTTACGCGTGGAAAAATCCTAGATGCTATTATGGTGCTTGGTGGAAGAGTGCAAGGCAAAGAACAAAGAGTGTTTTTTGAAGGCGAAGAACTTATTTCTATCCTAAATGGTGAAGAAAAAACAATAGAAATATTAGGGCCTTTAGCGTCTGTTTATCTTTTTTCTGAGAAAATAAAGTGGGATAGTGCTAGAATAACTGATAAAGGCGTATCTATATTTGAAAAGCCTGGTTACTATAAATCTTATACTGGTTATGCAATAATGATAGCACAATCAAACACAGCAAATTTTGAAGTAGTTTCAAATGGAAAAACTATAACTGGCAAGTTAAAGCTTTCACAAAAGATAAATACTTTGGTAGACCATCCTGCACTCAACCTTTATATAGATGGCACAATGGTAACAAAAAATGAAGATGATGAGCCTAAGGGAGATTTATTAGAACTTTTATGCAAAGGTGGGTATGAAATAAGCGTGGGAAAAGATATAGCTACCATACAAATAGCATCTCCTTTGCCTTTTAGAACCACAATTAATGGTAGACCAGTTTTTGCTATGAAAAATATAATTCCTGATCTTCCCGGTTGGCATGTTGCATTTCAAAAAATTGAAGGAATTACAGATGTTGCTCAAGATGTAGTGGTAGAAATTGTATCACTTATAGGTGGTTGCCAACCTGTAACATGGAGATTCAAGATTAAAAAATAGCTAGCATGAGAGAAGAGCATTTGCTCTTTTCTCACTACCAAAACTTATTGCATTTGCCTTAAGTTTATCGACATCACAATTGCAATTGCTATCATACTCATCCAAAGAGATGAACCACCATAAGAGAGAAAGAGAAGAGGAATTCCTGTAATCGGCATGATTCCCATTGCCATACCAATATTAACCACAAAATGAAAAAAGAACATTGCCAAAATACCTGTAGCAATTAGACGACCATACATATCTTCACAATGTTTAATACATGAAATAATTCTAAAAAAGATTATCGCATAAAGAGCAAAAATTAACATCCCGCCAAATAAAAACCCCCATTCTTCCGAAAGAATACTAAAAATAAAATCCGTGCTTTGTTCAGGTAAATAACCATAATGGCTCTGAGTTCCTCTCAAAAACCCCCTACCCTTCAAGCCACCAGAACCAATTGCAGTAATGGATTGAATTATATTC
>CAJPOH010000259.1 GCA_905372205.1 uncultured Treponema sp. | reverse complement strand
GAGAAAGAAGGAGAATATGAATGGATGGAAGCAGTCCTTTCAGAAAAACGAAAGACTTCGTTACTCAAAGATATAACAAATGCAATTTATGAAGCAGCAAGTGATGGAAGAATAGAAGCAATATATCTTGATTTTTCATATTTACATGGGATATCTTCAAGTCATCTAGCAGAGATTGAAGCCGCAATAAAAGTTTTCAAACAAACACAAAAACCTATCTGGGCGTATTCTTCATCGTATGGAACATCAGATTATTACATTGCGTCTTTTGCTCAAAGAATTGGGCTTGATCCATTGGGAGATGTTAGCATTTCTGGTTTTGCATACGAATCACTTTATTTTAAAGGAATGGAAGAAAAATTTGGCATTAAGTTTCAAACTTTTCAAGCAGGTGAATATAAGGGAGCTGTCGAAACTTTTTCAAGAACTTCTATGTCTAAAGAAGTAAGAGAAAATCTTAGCTCTATGCTTTTTGATATGTGGAATAGCTATGTAAAGAATGTTGCAAAAAATACTGAAAAAAGCGAAGAAGAAATTAAATATTTTGCTCAAACTCCGTATGTATTGCTCTCAAAATATGCTGGAAACGAAGCTCAAATGGCTTTAGGCTATGGAATTGTTTCTGATGTGATGACAATGAGTGATTTTAAGGAGAAAATGAAAGAAGAACTTTCTAGTCTTGTAGGTGATAACTTAAGTTTTCTCTCGTATACAGATTATGTTAAAACCTTAAAGAAAAGGGAATATTCGAATAAAGTTGGTGTTATCTACCTAACAGGTTCAATTACAAATTCTAAACGTTCTAGTAATACTGCAGATGTGGCTGTAGCTTCAGAAATTACAGCCCTTTTTAACAAAGCAATGAAAAGAGATGACGTAAAAGCCATCGTTGTGAGAGTAGATTCAGGTGGAGGAGAGGTTTTTGCTTCAGAGCTTATGAGAAGAGCTTTGTGTGAAGTAAGAGAAAAATATAATAAGCCTGTCGTAGTTTCTATGGGTGCTGTTGCTGCCTCCGGAGCTTATTGGATTAGTAGTTCTGCAGACTATATTTTTGCATCTCCTTTTACTGTTACAGGTTCGATTGGTGTTTTAGCAATGCTTCCAAATTTTCAAAGTTTATTACAGGATAAATTAGGAATTACAAATGATAGGGTTGGAGTTATGGAAGCTAATCATGGTGTATTTTCTCCATTGACTGAGGAACAAAGAGCAAAAATGCAACTTGGAATTGAAGCAACATATAATCTCTTTCTTGAAACTGTGGCAAACGGACGTAATATAGAAAAAGCGAAAGTTGCGGATATTGCAGAAGGCAGAGTGTATGCAGGTGAAAGAGCAAAAGAACTAGGGCTTGTTGACGAAATTGGAACATTAAAAGATGCAATTGCAAAAGCAGCAGAGCTTTCCAATATGGAAGATTTTACTATGGAAGAAATAATAGAGCCATTAACTCCTATGAATCAATTAATGAAGAGTATAATAGAAAGAGAAGGTGCTTATAAGGATATAAAAATGCTAAAAACTATAGGTGAGTTTTTGAGTTTGGAAAATGATAAGGGTATCTATGTATATACTCCAACTCGCTTAATGTGGACAAAGTAGGGACGGGTTTTGGACAGTCTTTCTTTGAAAAAACTATTGGATGAGGCATGGCTAAAGTATGAAGTGTCTTCTTTTGTTGAAAAAGATCCAATTAGCATACCTCATAGGTTTAAAAAAAAGCAAGATATTGAGGTGTCAGCATTTCTTACTTCTATTATTTCTTGGGGAAATAGAAAAGCAATACTGAAAAGTGCCTCATTGTTAATGGATTTATTGGAAAATACTCCGTATAATTTTGTTATAAATGCGTCAGATAGTGAGTGTGAAAGATTAAAAACCTTCTATTATAGAACGTTAAATGGAAATGATATGTTTTATATACTCAAGGCTTTGAAGCAAGTATATATGGAAGGTGGTTTTGAGGTTTTTTTTAAGCAAGAATATGCTGAACAACCTTTAATTGAGCGGATAGCTAAGTTTTATAATTTTTATAAACAATTTTTGCCCGAAAGAACAAAAAGGCATGTTGCTTCAATTGATGGTGGGTCTGCAGGAAAAAGAAGTAATATGTTTTTAAGATGGATGGTGCGTTCTAGCGAAAGAGGAGTTGATTTCGGTCTATGGAGTTGTATTTCTCCTAGTGAACTTTTTTTGCCATTAGATGTGCATGTTGCAAACATTGCAAGAGACTTAAGTCTTACAAAGAGAAAGCAAAATGACAGAAAGACAGTTGAAGAAGTTACAGATGCTTTATGCACATTTTGTCCAGAAGACCCAATCAAATATGATTTTGCTCTTTTTTCACTTGATTTAGATTAGACAGCCATTTTTTAGTGTAGTAGAAAACTTTTTATTGCTTTATACTTCTTATAGGTGATATGGTTTGTTTTGAAATGGAGATAGTAAGTGAAAAAAAAACTTATAATTACTAATAATCCCAAGGTTAGAGATTTTTATTTTAATGATACTAGAGGTTATGCCTTTCAATATGACATTATGTTTATTGAAAAAAGAGAAGAGCTTTTTACCTTTGTGCGAGATAAAATTCATACCAATTGGCATCTTATAAATAATCCTATGGCTGGAAACATTGCAGTGCATAAGCATCCATTTAAAAGTGTTGCACTAGAAAAAGGAGAAACTTTTGATGAAAGATCTCTTTCACTTTGGGATGCTACAACAGAGAGACTTAATAGAGCTAGTATGCCTAAATATTCTGATGATGTGATTGAAGACTTTGCTCATTTGGATTTCATTCTTTTCACTGACAACTTACCTTTTTAATGT
>CAJPOH010000258.1 GCA_905372205.1 uncultured Treponema sp. | reverse complement strand
TCAAGAGAGGTATCTTCTATTTGTAACAAGATATTTTTAACTTGATCTTGATTCATAACCTAATATTTTCAATAGCTTTTAATAATAAACTTTGTTTTGATATTGAAACACTTCTAAGTCAAAAATTGGAAGAATTGCAAAAAGATGATCAAAAATATCTGCTTGTATCTTCTCATATTCTACCCATGCCGTAGTTGAAGTGAATAAGTATAGTTCCAAAGGAACACCTGTAGCTCCTGATTCAAGCTGACGCACAATCAAAGTTAAGTCTTGCCTCACTGTGGAAAGACTTTGCAAATATTTCAAAATATAGATTCTAAAAGTACCTATATTAGTCATTCTTCGTTCATTTAGTGTTTGTGCATTATCCACATAGTGTTCGCCAATATCTTTTTCAAACTCTTCAAAATATGGCTTTAATAGCTCAATATTACCAAGCTTTTCTCTAAGAGATGTATCCATAAATTTTATTGAATGTGCGTCAAGGAAAATGGAGCGTTTAATACGACGCCCTCCAATCTCCGTCATGCCTCTCCAGTTTTTAAACCCACTTTGAAGAATCTCATAGGTTGGAACTACAGATATGGTCTTGTCCCAGTTGCGTATCTTTATTGTATGAAGAGCCAATTCTATCACATCTCCATCAGTGTCATATTTAGGAACAGAAATCCAATCTCCAAGACGGACGAGGTCATAAGAAGATATTTGAAGGCTAGAAACAAAAGAAAGTATTGTCTCCCGAAATACCAATAGCAAAACTGCAGTCATAGCACCTATTCCACTAAGAAGATCCCATGGAGACTTCCCACTTATCACACCACCTGAAATTATACAAGCTGCAATATACACTATCAAAATAAGAACTTGTATGTAACTTCTATAAGAACGCCCTCTAAACGCTTCCTTACTTTCTGTATACAAAGCTAGACCATCAAGTATTTCATGCAAAGACCTTGTAATGATATAAATAGTATTGAGAGAAGCTAGCATGCCAAAGAATTCACCTGCATAATAAAATTCTTGAGATACTAACTTATTCCTTAATATCACAAACGCAAAAACATATACAAACAAAGAAAGACGTTCTATCTTAACCTTGTTGAAAATATATTGTTGCACTTTAAGATGGCTAGCAATCTCACTTTTTTTAATTCTATTTGACACCATAATTAGGATTCTTCTAACAATCCTATGTAACAACACCGCAATAAAAAGCACTATAATAGGATATAATGTGTGAGTGCTTTCAAGAAAATTGCTGATAGCATTTTTTAATCTTTCAAATGTTTCTTGCATTTTAGGTCCCTATTCTTTTCTTTCAGAAAGTTTAATATTAAGTTCCCATTCCCCTGAAGAGCGAACAATTCTCACTCTTACAACATCACCCGGTTTTTTATCTTCCAATGCAGAATAATAGTCTTGCAAGCTTTCTATTTTATTTCCTGCAATTGCAACTATGATGTCTCCGCCAACATAAAAAACTGAAGCGTATCTTCCATAACCAGAACGAACAGCTTCAGTTCCACCTTTCAAACCTGCAGAAAAAGCATTTGTTCCCTTATTTACCTTAGAAACCAATAATCCCTTATCCACAGGTAAATTAGCATAACGAGCAAGAGAACCTGTGATTTGCACTAATTCTGCATCAATAGCACCACGTCTTACTTTGCCATATTTAATAATTTCGCTAACAACTCTCTTTGCTGTGTCCACAGGAACTGCAAAACCTATTCCTGCAGAACTACCAGACGTTGAATATATCATTGTATTAATGCCTATCATTTTGCCAAAAGCATCCAAAAGAGGTCCGCCTGAATTACCGGGATTTATTGCAGTATCTGTTTGAATCATATTTTTGATAATGATATTTTTTTTGCTTTGTATAGGTCTGCCAAGTGCAGAAACAATACCTACAGTTAGCGTTCGTTCTAGTCCAAAAGGATTGCCGATTGCTAAAACTTTCTGCCCAACTTTTAAGTTGCCTGAAGCTCCAAATGGAATTGTGCGGAGTTTCAAGCCTCTAGGCACTTCAAATTTTAATACAGCTAAGTCATTTTCACTATCTAAGCCTACAACCACTGCTTCAAATTGAGTTCCATTAAAAAGAGAAACATATATCTTTGAAGCTTCTGCAATAACATGGGTATTAGTAAGAACATAGCCTTTATCATCAATTATAGAGCCAGAACCAGACGCTCCTTCCATAGGAACAGGGTCTAAAAACCAATTAACTCCCATAGTTTCAGTAGTTATATTAACAACAGCTTCATTTGCATTTTCATAAACAGAAATGTTTTGTTGTTCGTCTTGAGTAAAAGATGAAGTATTAGCTATGTTTTGTGAAAATTCATTTACACTTTCAAATTCAAAATTATTGTTGTTTAGCTCTAGCTTTGTAGCACTCTCCTGCTTCTTGTAGGATATCTTTCCAATTATGTTTCCCATTAAAAACACAAACAATAGTATGGAAACATAAAATACAGCTCTAACTTTTTTCATACATTCTCCCTCAAGTAAAAATATCGCTTCTTTATGTAAGAATAACGGATAATGATAAGAAAAAAGAGATATAATGGCAAGTGAAAAACTTTAAGGTTTCCATTGATTCCCTAAAAGCCTCTTAATATTTGCAACAAATCTATTGTCTTAAATTAATAAAAATGCTAGATTGAAAGTGATGTCTCCATCAAATTCTCTTGCTTTACTTCAAGTTTAATAAAAATCTTACAGTACATTAGCTAATGTTATGATTGTACATTAGGAAATGTTATAATCGTACATTAGCTAATGTACTGACCCCATTCTGTACAGCATTGGGTGTGCAAACCCC
>CAJPOH010000257.1 GCA_905372205.1 uncultured Treponema sp. | reverse complement strand
ATGCTTTGTTGATTATGATTTGTTGAATCAACATTAAAATATTAGATGCTGTCCAAAACAACAATAAACCAGATGGTGCATTATAAAATATGAAGAAGAAAAACAATGGCATAAAGTAAACCATTATTCTCATTGACGGATTGCTATTATCCTGCGGACCTGCTTGAGTTACTTTACCAAAGAGTAATTGAGAGGCAACATAGATGATCGGTAAAAGACGTAAGTCTGTCCACCCAAGAAATGGAATAGTAAAGCCAAAATGCCACACGCTATCTCCTGAAGAAAGGTCAGGAATCCAACCGGGAATAAAGCTAGCACCTCTAAATTCAAAGTAGTTATTAAACAATGCAAACATTGCAAACAAAAATGGAATCTGTATAAGCATTGGTAGGCATCCTGATAATGGATTATAACCAGCTTCTTGGTACATACGAGTCATTTCTGTGTTCAATCTTTGAGGATTGCTCTTATACTTTTCTTGTAGCTCTTTAATTTTAGGTTGCATTTCCTGCATCTTTCGTGTTGCCTTGCTACTTTTTTTAGTTAATGGAAAGAACAAGAGTCGCATAATCAGCGTCATAACTAAAATACTCACACCCCAATTTCTAACCAGTTTATTGATATTTTCGAGTAAGAATTTGAGAACCATCTCAAGTGGCCACAAAATTCCTCCAGTTGCAGCAATCATATTAATTTGAGCATCATTAATTCCTAAAATATTATTAGCACTAACGTTATACTTACTCAAAAACTTATCAGAGTTAGGTCCGACATAGACCCTATATACATCAACTTTTTTATTGCCTACAGCAGGAGAAGTACTTATAAAAATTTGAGAATCATAAAGATTTGCATCAGTTCTACTCAAAAGAGAATAGGTGGTGTTTTGAATTGGCTTTTCAGGCAAGACTGTAAGAGCAAAATATTTTCCATAAACTGAAACCCATTGAGCTACCTCATTTTGTGTTTTTTGCTCTCCTTCTTTAATCTTGACATTTTTCATTGAGCCATTGGAGAAAGATGAAAATTTTCTATATTCATAACGGTCTCCTTGTACCCAGTCAGGACCTATCTGTGCAGGAGTGCGAAGAGTGTAAAAAACATTTTCGATATTTTGCTTTTCTGAGGATTGAAGAGTTTCTAGGGTAATAGTGAGAGAGAACATGTAATCATTATTAAGAAACTCATACTCTTTTACTATTCTGAAGTCGCCTAGAGTCGATTCAGATTTAGCATTTTTGACATTACAGATAAAGGCAATCGATACTCCATTTTTCGTATTTCTCTGCTTAACTTCAAAAATTCCATCAAAAGAAGGAGCAATTACTTTATTTATTGACAAGGAAAAAGCTCTATTGGTTGGAGTGAGATTTTTAATCATCTCAACACCACTTTCTCCTGATACCTCATTGTAGTTTTTTAGCCTATACGAAACAATATCGCCACCTTTATTAGTGAAAACGGCTTTCACAAGTGGTGTTTCAATTGTATATTTAGCTTCTTCAACTTCGGTAGTTTTTTCAGGTACAAAATCATCACTAGGGAGCTCAACTGGTTGAACACTTTCAACTTTCTCAACCTTTTCTGTCATCTTTTCGTCCACTATGTTTTCAGGTGGAAAAAACTTATGCTGAATAAACATAGAGGCAAAAATCACCAGTGTCGACAATACTACAGCTAATACAGTGTTTTTTTTCATTTTATCCTCATAAAGACTTAAAATTTTTCAAATAATTTGAATCACTTTTGTTAAACTTGTGTTTTTATGGTACAGGATCATATCCTCCCTTATGAAGGGGATGACATTTTGATAAACGTCTAATAGTAAGATACATCCCTTTGATTACACCGTATTTTTTAATGCTTTGCAAAGCATAGGTGGAACAAGAGGGATAAAACCTACAAACTGGACGAAAGTGTGGCGATATAGCTCTTTTATAAAAAACGATCATCAAAACCAATATAGATGTAAAGATCCTAGAAAAAAACTTAATCACTCTCATTTTAAGCTTTACTAATCAATAATTTTGCCATTTCAAACAAAATAGACATCTCATCTTTCAAAAAAGAAAAATCATAATTTGAAGCACCAAGCAACAAGACAACATCAAAACCAGATTTCAACTTATGTTTGTTAAGTCTATAAAACTCTTTTGAAATACGTCTAACCTTGTTTCGTAAAACAGCACTTCCAAATCCACGCTTAAATGTACACAAGAACCTATTGTAGTCCAGCCCATTTGAAAGAAAAAACAGAGTCGCTTGCCTATACGAAACTTTTTTACCTTGCTTAAAGACTTGTTTTATGTAAGATTTAGCTGAAAGGCGTTCCGTTCTAGGAAGCGAAAAGTCCGACACGTTTAATATTGCTTTTTTTCATCAGAAACAGTTAACTTTTTTCTTCCCTTTGCTCTACGTCTGGCTAATATTAAACGTCCGCCACGTGTTTTCATTAACGCACGAAATCCGAAGCGTCTCAAGCGTTTTACTCTGCTTGGCTGAAATGTCCGTTTCATAAACTAGACTCCTTATCTTGAGAACAAACGCCCATACATTCAAGATGATAGACAATAAGCTCTTCTTGCTTGCTCAAAGATGGCAATTTGAGGGATTATAATTACTTATTTGACAAAAGTCAACGCTTGAAGTAAATTGTGTTTTATTCAAAGTTTCTAGTCTAAAAAGAAGAATGATATATGTATAAAAGGTGCATACCTATGAGTATTTTTTATCCACATTTTTTAATCAGTTTCCCTCATAGTTTCTTAAAATTCAGTTCCTTATACTTTCAATTAAATTTTTATTCTACATTATCAAATATTAGTAGCGTACATTAGCATATGTTGGTACTGTACATTAGAGGATGTGAAAACAGTACATTAGC
>CAJPOH010000256.1 GCA_905372205.1 uncultured Treponema sp. | reverse complement strand
CATAATAACCTTAATTTATAAGAACAAGACTAAACCATGGTATATATGTTACTAGCAACAAAATTATTGCTTGAACTACTAAGTACGGAATTATTTTTTTAATCACCCTTGTAACAGGTTTTTCAAAAGTATAGCTAGCTATGAATAAATTCATGCCAATAGGGGGAGTCAAAAAGCCTAATGCAAGGTTAGTCAAGAAAATAACCCCCGTGTGCACAGGAGCAATAGCGTAACTTTGAGCTACGGGAATGACAAGCGGGGAGACTACCAATATTGCAGAGTAGATATCCATTATGCAGCCAACAATCAATAAAAGAATGTTTAGTAAAAATAAGAATATATATTTTGAGAAAAAGTATTCAGATGGTAAAACAGAGGTTACCAATTGGGTTAAAACATATGGAACATCAGCATATACCAAAAAACATGCTAAGCCTTGAGAAGCTGCAATAATTACTAAAACTCCACCAGCTATAGGCACACTTTCAACTAAAATATCAATTGCTTTCTTGAATGAAAAATCTTTTCTAATCCACGTTTCCAAACAAAAAGCATAAAAAGCAGTAAAAGCCGCTGTTTCTAGTAGATTAAATGTGCCAGAAAAAATAAAAATTACTATTAAAATTGGGAGAAGAAGTTCAAACACACAAGAAAGAAAAGACGTTAAAAGAGAATGAATGTTAAAAGAAGTTTTTGGCAAGCCTTCCGCTTCTCTTTTTATTCCGTTGCCTTTTATAATTCCAATTGTAACCATCCCTAAAGCCATTAAAACACCGGGCAAAATCGCACCTTTGAACATATCCATAAAGTATACGTCCATTATGTTTGTTGTGCTATAAATAATTATTGCAAGACTTGGGGGAAAAAGAATTCCAACAGAGCCTGAAGCAGTGATGAGAGATTCGGCATCATCTTTTGAATATCCAAATCCTACAAGTACCGTACTCAAGATTCCTCCCAATGCTAATATACTAATTCCTGAAGCTCCTGTGAAGGTTGTAAACATTGTGATTACTAAAACGGTAGCAATGACAACTCCACCTCTTAAGTGTCCTATAGTGCTTTTAACAAAGTCTAAAAAACGCTTTCCCGCACTACCTTTAGAGAGTATGTATCCTGCCATAGTGAAAAGGGGAATTGCTGCAATACCTCCTCCACTATTTGTCAGAATGTGATAGGCTTCGTTAGAGATTGTATACATGCAACCATCACTTACGGTAAATGCAATTAAGGTGATAAAAGAAATAACAACAAACAAAGGAAGTCCTAAAAAAGCCAGAACAAGTGCAAAAAGAATTAGAGGAAGAGCAAGAACTTGTACAATGTTAGGTATGTAATAAGCTAAAAAATCAAAAAAACTAAATAAAAAGCTAAAAGGTGGTGTGTCTTGAAAAAGATGATAGGTTATAGAGGCAATAGAAGAAGAGGACGCAAAAATACTCAAGCCTAAACCAATCATAATGGTGTAAATATTTTTGCTACGTTTTATATTTAAGCCTAAAATAGCTACATACATTAACGGCAGGAATAGGAATATGAACCTCACTGGAACATACCATACAAGCTCATCTTTTGAAAAAATTGCAAAAAAGTTTGGAAAAGAAAAGCATACTTAGCGTGAATATAGAAAAACAAAAGTTAATTTGCTCAACTATCTTTTTTGATTTTTCAGGAAGTTTCGTTAGGAAAGCATCCACGCATAGTTGCTTTTTGTGTATTTCTGTTAGAATGCCAGCAAAACAAGAAAATACAAATGTTATATGGATTAATGCCCTATCACTATTTAAGACAGTTGTAAATTTGGTTATGCAGAATAGGGCTAGTGGTAATAAAATCAAAAGACCTGAGAGAACTGCAACTAGAGAGGATATTGCTTTCTTTAAGAAGATATTCGTTTGTAGCATATATTTTTACTTTTTGTTTTTAGCTAGGAGAGCATGAATCCTACTAAAAAGACTAGCATTCAAAGCTTGTGAATTTGCATTGATAACTTCATTTGCATTTTTTTCAAACTCCAAAGCCCAAGCATTTAATTCATCCTTAGTTGGAACAATCAACTTGCAACCACTATTCGCCATTTTTGCAATGCAATCTCTATCTGTTTTTTCAAGTGCTGCATTTAACATTTTTGTAGTTTTTGCTGTGCTTTCTAGCAAAGCTGCCTTAAACTCATCTGGAATTCTTTTCCAAGCATCGTTTGAAATAACAAAAGCTCCCATGACAGGACATAGCTTTGCATCTAAAACATAATCAATGTCTTTATAAAATCCGCCTGCATAGGCAAGAAGTGGAACTGCAAAAAAACCTCTCGCTCCTCCACGACTTTTTAATGACTGCACAAATTTATTTGCACTAACATTCTCAATATTAAAGCCACTAATTTTAAGACAATCACTCAAAACAGGAGAGTCCAAACCAGAAACTGCCATCTTAATCTTCTTTAGTTCTCCAAGTGTTGAGTAAGAGTCTTTTGTGTAGAATGAAAGCCAACCAACATTTGACCATGCAATAATTTTGCAACCAGCTTTTTCAACCTTCTTTTCCATCTCTTTGCCATATTTTGAAAGAACTAAGTCTAATTCATCTTGACTTTGTATTAAGAAAGGAACAGAAAGAGTGTAAAAACCTGCAGTAGGGGCCAACTCGTGTAATCCAACAGTAGAAAACAAAGCTCCATCTATTGGAGCTCTTTGACCGGGTCTTGTAGATTTTAGTTTCTGCAAACCAGCTTTTTCTCCACCAAGAACAGTCATATCATAAAATTGTAATTTTACTTGCCCTTTAGTAATGCGAGTCCATTCTTGAGCCATCTTTTTTAATTCAATGTCCCAAGGTGATCTAGCAGGTGCTACACTTGCAATTTTTAGTGTTATAACCTCTGAGTACGAGCAAAGGAACAAAG
>CAJPOH010000255.1 GCA_905372205.1 uncultured Treponema sp. | reverse complement strand
TTCTAGTTTGCACTGAAGCAATTATTTTATTTGTGAATAAGGCAATAAGGAGCAAAAAAAATAAGATGACATTAGCCAATATTAAAGCTTTAGTTGATTTTTTAAGTTGTCGCATTGTTTTTAAGCCTTCTGCCTACAAAAAAATAAATAGCTCCAGCTAAAATCAAAAGCGGAACTATAACAAAACAAAATATTCTAGCTCTTTTTACTATTGAATAAATATCTTCATCATTATGAAACTTGAATGGATGCAAGATATGTTTTTTGCTTTTTAACTCCAATAAATTATCTTTATTAGAAATCCATTGAACACAATTAACAGCAAATTCTAAATTAACAGAAGAGTCTGTATATTCAATTGCCTCGCTTACCATGTTTTCATCGCTAATAATCACCACTCTTGAAGGATTTTCTCTATAGGCTACCACACATCTTTTCGTCTTTTCTGTTTGGGAAAAAAGAGAAAAACTATTAACAAAAGGATCTGTGTTGTATTCTTTCTCCAAAACAATTCCTTCTTTTGTTGTGGTAGCTAGCTCCTTCCATTTTTCACTTGCAATTATAGAAGAAGGCCAAAAGGTCTGTAAGCTTGAAAGTCCTGAACTCAAAATGCTTTTTAAGTCTATATTCTCATATAAAATAGTAGGCCAAAAAGGATAATTGATAGTTTGAGTGCTAGTGCCATCTTCACTATTCATTTTAATCGGATAATTTGCAATGTCTAACACTAAATCACTTCCAATTTCAACACCTTGAGAAGCTAACATTTCTATCAAGGCATCATTTGCTTTCTTTTTTGCACTCCAATTTCCTTTTATGTCAATTGTGTTTCCTGAAACAAAAAACACTGCACATCCTTTCTTTTTTAAGAAAACATCAATATAGGTGCTTGTTTCTTTATCAATTAGTTTTGAACCAATGACTATGAGAGGAACATCCAATTTTAATTCTTCATTTAACGGTATTTTCACTTCTTCAATATTAAAACCAGCATAACTAAGCCACCTTTTTATGTAGTCATCATTTCCACTAGAAATAAGAGCTACGTTGTTTGGAACTTTTCTATATTCATCATCAAGTTGCAAAATAAAGTTATCAATGTCATATTCTAGGTTTGAAATGGATGCAATAAATGGAATAACACGTGTTAAGCCTCGTAGCTGGATGACAATGCCTGAATAGATATTTTGTGTTGTTGCTCCATGAATTGTAGCCGTTTGAACACTTTGAGTAGCTAATCCCAAATCGTAGAGTTTTTTTTCTTCAATTTCATCGGTGTTATATTTACTGCACAACCTAAAAATTCAAACTCTTTGAGTAAGTCATAAAGATATTGTGTTTCACTTGCAAAAGAAGAAATATTTGAAGAGCGAAACCATGAGATTTGTAATGTACTATCAATAGATTTTAAAAGTTCTTTTGTGTATGTAGAAAGAGTGTATATTTTTTTCTCTGTGATATCGCACCTTAAATACCAAATGTTTGATAGTCCTAAAAATAAGAGCAAAAGTGAAGTCAAAAGAACAAATTGAAGCTTATATTCATTCTTCATTTTAAGCTCCCCTTTAGTCTAAATATGTTTAGCATTTTCTATATGATTTGAAAATGACAAATAGAAAAGCAATTTTCTTAAAAAATCAAGTTGTACCAAACTTGCAGGTATATGAATTACATTAAAGAAAACAATCAACATAAAGCTAATAAAAAAATTAATTGCAGCATGTTTTGAAGCCAAGCCAATTGCTAAAGATAAGGCAATTAGGCTACTAGCAAAAAGTAAACTTGAAAGGTATGAAATAAAAAAAGAAAATGGGGAGATTTCTACCAAACCTACTAAACTAAAAGGTGGAATCAATGTTAAAAAAGACATGAAAACATAGGAGATGAAGCAAGAAAGATATTTTGAATAAACAATAAAACGCTCCGAAACTGGCATTGAAAGTAAGATCATATCCGTGTTTTGTTTTTTTTCGTCAGCCCAAACGCTCATTGTGAGCATAGGAATTGTGATAGACATAAAAAGTGAGCCACTTAAAAAATAGTTTTTAAAGTCTGAAATTCCACTTGAAAGCCAGTAATTATTGCCAACTAAGGTAAGTGAATGTGCTATAATCGTAATTATTAGAAGAAGTAGAAAAACAGGAGAAAAGCAAACTGATTTTATGTCTTTTTTTAAGAGTATGTATAAGGGATAAAAATCTAACAATCTAGTTTTTGAAAAAGTCACTTTTACTCACTCCTGCAAACACATCAAAGGCAAGTTCTAGCACCTTTTCTCTAGGTATTTTTTGATCTTCTAGTCTTTCCGTTAAAGCTTCTTTCAACTCTTCCATATCTCCTTGAATTATCACTTCTCCCTTATTAAGAAGAATATGTTTTGTGCAAATGCTTTGAGCTAATTCTAAGTTATGTGTGGAAATTAAAACAGACTTTGTCTTGTCTTGTTGTAATATTCTTTTATAAAAAGCTTTTAATTGAATTGCATCTAAGTTTGAAGTAGGTTCATCTAGTATTAAAATGCGAGGGTCATGGCATAAAACACTTGCAAAAGCAACCCTCTGCTTAAAACCTTTTGAAAGTGTGTGAATCTTTTTTGTTTTCACTTCTTCAAGCTCAGACACTTCTATTGCATTTTGGCAAATATCAATAGCCTCTCTTTTTTGAATACCTCGCATTTGAATACTAAACATTAAAAATTCTTCAATAGTCATGTCAGGATATAGTGGAGCATTTTCATACAAAACACCAAGTTCTTTTTTTGCTTGTATTGGATGTGAGAGAATTGATTTTCCAGAAATAAAAACGTCTCCTGATGTGGGCAACAAAACGCCTGAAATAATTTTTAATATCGTACTTTTTCCTGCTCCATTAAGTCCTAAAAGAGACGCAATTTCGCCTTCTTCCACAGTGAAAGAAACATTATTGCATGC
>CAJPOH010000254.1 GCA_905372205.1 uncultured Treponema sp. | reverse complement strand
GAGAAAGAAGATTTTAAATATGGCAAGATTGATTTATTTAGATAACGCAGCAACAACATTAAGAAAACCTCCAACAGTAGCTAAAACAGTGGCTAGGGCAATTGCTTCAGGAGAGATTGGGAATGCAGGGCGCTCTTCCTATAGTGCAGCATATACTGCATTGCAAGAGTTATATAACACTCGACAAATCATTGCAAAATTATTCAACATAAAAAATCCATTGAATGTGGCTCTCTGCCAAAATGGAAGTGCAGCTCTTAATATAGCATTGAGAAGTCTTTTTTATTCCCCCGAAAACACGCATATTATCACTTCTACCTTTGAACATAATTCAGTTTTGCGTCCTCTATATCAGTTTAGGGAAGCTGGTGGTTCAATATCAATTTGCACGCCTAACCCTACAACAGGGCAATTCAATATTGAGCCATTGATTCAAAAGAACACAAAGGCTCTTGTTATAAACCATGCTTCAAATGTCATTGGGGTTATTCAAGATCTTAAAGCAATGCATGAAACTTGCAAAAAACATAATTTAGTGATGATTGTTGATATGTGTCAGACAGCAGGCCTTATTCCCATTGATGCTTCGCAATTTTCTAATTCTATTTTTTGTTTTACAGGTCATAAAGGTCTTTATGGACCTCAGGGAACAGGAGCTATTGTTGTCGTTGGCAATTTTAATTTTAAGCCTGTATTTTCTGGTGGTTCAGGGCATGATTCTTTTAACAAAACACATCCTTGCTTAATGCCTGATGTTTTTGAAGTAGGAACTATGAATGTTCCTTCTTTTATGGGGTTAAATCGTGGAGTTGAGTATGTAATAAACAAGGGAATAAACAAAATAAATGAAAAAA
The DNA here is from genome assembly GCA_905372205.1 of uncultured Treponema sp. GTDB lineage: Bacteria > Spirochaetota > Spirochaetia > Treponematales > Treponemataceae > Treponema_B. The sequence goes on along the minus strand of CAJPOH010000254.1, from coordinate 2,079 downwards.
TAACTCGTCTTCGCTCTTATTTTGTTAAAGAAGTTAGCAAGATTGAAAAAGTCATTACTTATGGAACAAATTATAAAAGTCTTTATACTGGGGTGGTGTCTTTGAATATTGAAAATATTCCTTCTAGCGAAGTAAGCTTGAAACTTTATGAAAAATATGGAATTGCTACTCGTTCAGGTGCTCATTGTGCCCCTCTTCTGCATGAATATTTTCATACAAAAGAGCAAGGTATGGTTCGTTTTAGTTTTTCTTCCTTTAATACAAAAAAAGAGCTACAATTTGTTATTGATGCTCTAAGAGAAATTGCCAAAGAAATCAAACCATAACAGAATTAAATGATGGACTACTAGACTTTTTTCAATTTAAGATTATTGATACATGATAAAATATGGGCGTGGTTTTAGATTCATAACATCTTTAGGACTCATAAGAGGGTCATCATAACCTGCTCCGTATACTTTAGTTGGCAAAAATAGCTTAAAACTTTTTAATGGCATGTTTGTTGCTATAGCATTAAATGAATATGTTTGCTTTTTTAGTCTAGGTGGCCCAAAGCCATCGGAACAATGTATGAGTTGAACTCTTTCAAAGTTTGTTTTTACAAGAGATCTATTTCTTATCATCATATCCCTAAATTGATGAATAACAAACATTCTGCGACCTTTTAATTTATGCTTGATAATATAATCATTCATCATTTTTTGTGCTTTATTCACTTCTTCTGCAGTAACAGAGCCAATTGTTTCCATAGGTGTAAGTGTTTTCCATTCAGGATCTATAGCAAGATGGACATTATCATATTTTAAAAAAGGCAAGATTCTATTCATAGATTCTTCCACTGTATATTTTCCAATTTGGTCATCTAAAAATATATACCAACCTTTTTTTGCAGCATATTCAATATACTGTTCAGTGGTTTTTTTGTCTAAGATACCAATTTCACCTTTTGGCCAAACAGTTCCATAGATTATGTACAATGCAGGAATTACTTTTTTTTCTCCATTAACAGCATCATACATTTCAACAAATTTTTCCATTACAGAATCAAGCTCTTCTAATTTATACTTTCCCAAAATACCCATAGCATAAGAGCCAGGTTTTCCATAAAGAGCAAAAATGTCATTATTTAGTAATGGAGATTGTAAAGCATTAGGATTGGTCTCCTTTTCCTTAGAACTTTCTTCGAAAGATTGCACATGGTATGGAAGATGTTTGGTTTCCACGCTTTCACAATAGTCTCTAGGGCAATTTACTTCAGTGCTAATAAATAAAGCTTCAGGAAATAGAGGAGAAGCATTTTTGGTGCTAGAAATAAAAAGAGCTTTTGGAAATAATGGAATCCATTTTTCTTCATAATCTTTTGCGTAAAAGTCAAATTCAAGAGAAAAGACATGAAAAAGGTTAAAGAATAATATAATTATAAGGGAAAGATAACGCTTCACGGTTTTCTTATCGGATAGCACCTATACATAATTCAAGGTATGTTGATAAAAATTGTGTATAAACTCAATTAGGTGAATAATCTTTTCATTTGCAACATTCTCTTCTTATTGTTATACTTAACTCATATGCAAGATGAAAAATATATGCCTGTTGGCGTTCAAAGTTTTGAAGCTATGCGAATGGGAAACTACGTATACGTAGATAAAAGTCATTTTATTCCCAAAATGGAAAAATTAAGCCGTGCTTATTTTCTCACTCGACCACGTCGTTTTGGTAAAAGCCTTTTTCTCTCGATGTTGCAAGCTTATTTTGAAGGAAGAAAGGAGCTCTTTAAGGGGCTTGCTATTGAGAAAATCAAAGCGGAAAAAGGCGAAGAATGGAAAAAATATCCTGTACTAAAGCTAGACTTGAATGCTAAAGCTTATACAGAAAAAGAACATCTTAAAACGATTTTAAACTTTCACATAGATACTTGGAAACAAACTTATAACGTTGACTGCGAATATAAAGATCCAGATATTGCTTTTGCATATATTATTAAATCTCTATACGAAAAGTTTAACCAGCAAGTAGTCATCCTAGTTGATGAATATGATAAACCACTCATTGCAACATTAGAAAATGAAGAATTACATG
>CAJPOH010000253.1 GCA_905372205.1 uncultured Treponema sp. | reverse complement strand
GAATTAAATCATCATCTTTTCTTATAAAAAAATCTTCAATATACTTTTGTGCAAGCTCTTCAGTTGTAACTTCTTTCAAAAACACACCATTTTTTGCAATATCAAAAACATGAGGCAAATGACTAAATAATCTTTTATAAATATTGGCATAACTTTGCAAAATTGGAGTTGAAAAAATTTTCTCTTTATTCTTCCCCACAAGCCTAATCATTCCATTAAGAAAAACATTTTCGCATGGATACAAAGTTTTTAATCTATTATTACTAATCATCAAATTACACCAATTCGATGATCCCTTACTATGCGAAAAACCAGTACTTTTAGAAAAATCAAGCCCTGTGTGAAAAATAGGTACATCTTTTTTTGAAATAAACAATGCTATCTGAATAGCAAGAAGACCTACAGAACCTAGAGAATCAAAAAAAGGAAGCTTAAAGAAAACATCTTTAATATCATTTAAAAATTGCATTTTTGCATAATTACTACCATATAAAAAGATATTCCCTGTCATTATGTTCGCCACATGGGGATTACTAGTTATATCGCTAAACAATGCAACGTTTCTATTAGACGAAGCTAAAAAAGCAGTTTCCACCCAATACTGCCCCTCAAGCAATAAAACTGCATCGGGAATAATCGAAAGAGATGAAAGAGATGGAAGAGCCACATCAACTGCCAGCAAAAAAATCCTACTACGATTTTTTTTAATAAAGTCATAGCTTTTATCTAAAGAAGGCCCTGCACCAAGCACTAATATAGGCTTATCTATATATGATTTTTGTAAGGAATAAATCCTTTTTCGTTTCTCAAGCAAAATATTCACAATATTCTTAAAAATATTTTTTGCATAAAGGCGTCCCATTGCAATGAGTGTTATTTTATTTTTCCAGAAATTTGAAACTTCATAGTCTATATTTTGAAAAAGTTTGTCATAAAAATCTTGATATAGGGCATAGCCACCACTAGCTCTAATTAAAGTACATTTCTTAAAATTAAAAGAAGCCACCTCATCAAGTTTTTTTATAATCTCTAACATATTAGAAGAATGAAAATATTGAACATTCTCTTTTTCCCATTTATGAGGAGTTTCCTCAAATAGTTTTGCTAAAAGATCATCATATTCAACTATAAATAAAAAAGATGAAGGCTGAAGGCGTAAAACAAGTGACGAAAGCCCATAACCCAATAACGGAGAAGCAAAAATAAAAAGAGTATCTTCAAAGGAAGAAATAGAAGAAATTAAAGATTCAATACTAGAACTAGGACTTCTCTTTGAATACAAAAATCGCCCTCTGTACTGAACGGTATACTCCCCTCCTTCAGTCTCAAAAAGGAGTGGAGTATCAGAATCTATAGAAGTTCCCACAAAAACTTAAAACTACTCATCACCAAAAAGCTTTGTATGGTTGTCAACTAATTTAGGATTTTTCAATATAAAATCAATGAAAGTCTTTTGTGCCAATGGTATGGTGTAAAAATTCATTCCTCTAGCCTGCAACAACATCACTAGGTTATAATACGGCATATAATTTTCACATTGATTTTTATACGTTTTGCCATTATCTTTTACGTATTCATCAGTTTCTTTTTCACTATTTTGTGATAGCACCACAACATTAGAACCTAAAAGATGAGGCGATGAAGGTTTTCCATCTTTCAATGAAAAAACATCCTTATAGAAATCCTCATTTTTTGAAGCTGGAGAGAGAATAGAATCTTTATCAGCTGAAATTGAAGGAAAATAGCTCAAGCTACCATAATTCAAAGAAAAGGGCTGACTCAAAGTAGCTTCTTTACCAAAATCACTCACAGCCTTATTAAAACCAACTGTATCTGCCATTCCCGAAAACTCTTTACCCTTATTCATAAGATATTCTTCAATTCTACCCCTATCTTCATTTTTCATTTTCGCAAAAACCTTATCTTGCACCTCAGTAGAATCAAAATCAGCTTCTTTTGCGTCTCCATCACATCTTATAATCACATAATCCATTCCCGAAGTCTGCAAAACATCAGAAAGTTCACCAGATTTTAACGCAATCACCTTATCTAAATCTGCATTATCAGGAAAAAGTTCTGCAACATCCTCTCTACTTGCCTTCTCCAATTTGCCATTTTCATCCGTTAATTTTTTGTTTTCAATTTCTTTTAAGGCATCCTCAAAAGTTTTAGAGGCATCTTTCAACGAAGCTAAAACATTTTTTGCTTCTTCTTCAGTTTCGTAGGATAAAAGAGAAAAATCGTAAGTTACATAAAGCTCTGCTTTTTCCATTCCATATTTTTTAATTTCTTCTTTCGGGTAGGAATCAAAGCCAAAACTAACGTAGTTAAAATCTCTTACCTTTTTTGCCATGTCTTCAATAAAGGCAATTTCAGATGCACTTATCTTCATTCCACCTTTTTTGCCATCTCCAAAAACATCCTCAACATATCGACGTGTCATCATTGAATGTTCGACAGCTTTTTTATAAGAAAGTTTAGTGTTAGCTGGAGTATTTTGAAACTTTGTTTCGGAATACATCTCGTTTTCATCCAAATAATATCTAACCAACTCTTTATTTACCAAAAAATCACTAGGAACATAACCAACGTTTTCAAGTTCATTAGTCATTGCAACATCAATCACACTAGAATCAAAGGCAACTTTTGCAAGACTGTGATAAAAAGAGTTTCGAGAAAACTCATCGGACGGAACAAGATTTTGACCTTCAGCATATTCTGCTAATCTTCTATATTGATTAGTAAAATCAGAATTCTCTGTGTTCTGAATAGAGATTTTTCCCCATTTTCCCAAAGTAGTTGCCCTACCACCACTTTGCACCATAGTTGGCAAAAATATAAACGAAATAATAGATAAAATTAAAATGATAACTCCACCTATAGAGGTTGAAACCTTTTTATAATTCATAATAAAATCTTTTCCCTCGCAATCAACGATATAACCCACATAA
>CAJPOH010000252.1 GCA_905372205.1 uncultured Treponema sp. | reverse complement strand
GCCTTATTTTTTCCAAAACATTGGCAAAAAGTAGATAATCATTGTGTAGAGTTCGAGCCTTCCTGCAAGCATAGCAAAAGAAAAGAACCATTTTACCCATGAAGAGAAAAAGGCAAAGTTTCCAGATGGTCCCACTTTTCCAAAGCCTGGACCTATGTTTCCCACTAGAGAAAGAGCAGTTGTAATTCCTGTGGTCAAGTCTGCTCCGTCAATAATGGCAATGACACTAGTAATGAGGCAAAGAATTAGATAGCAATATATAAAGCCTGCAATGCTATAAACAATATCTTTTCTGCCAGGCCTTCCGTCAAGTTGAATGCTAAAAATACCATGTGGAAATAATAGACGAGACATTTCATTTTTTGCTTGTTTTTTCAAAATAAGCCAACGTATCACCTTTATGCCACCAGCAGTAGAGCCAGAACAACCACCAATAAACATTAAAGTCAAAATAACAAATTTTGCAAGATCTGGCCACATGTCATAGTCAACTGTTGCAAAACCTGTAGTAGTTATTATGGATGTTACTTGAAAAAAACTATGACGCAATGAAGTGAAAAAACCATACTTGCTCGATATTGAAAAAGTAATGATTAAAGTTGCAGCAAAAATAATCTTTAAATATGCCTTAAACTCAGAATTGGTAACAATATCTTTAATGTGACCCGTAAAAAGCATAAAATAAAGACTAAAGTTTACTCCTGCAAGGAGCATAAAGATAGAACAAATGATATCAATCCATGGAGAATTAAAAGCTCCGACACTAGCCCCACGTGTGGAAAACCCACCAGTGCCAAGTGTTGCAAAAGTGTGGCAAAGAGCTTCAAAAAAGCCCATACCTGCAAAAAGTAAAAGTACTAACTGCAAACAGGTCAAACCAAAGTATATAAACCAAAGTATTTTGGCAGTTTGAGTAATCTTCGCAGTAACCTTTCCCTTATTTGGTCCTGTAGTTTCACTTTTGATAAGACGAAATCCACCAACTCCTAAAAGTGGAAAAAGTGCAACTGTTAAAGCCACAATCCCCATACCTCCTAGCCAATGCATCTGGCATCTCCAAAGATGAATTGTCATAGGTTGTGAATCCACATCTTGCAAGATTGTTGCCCCTGTTGTTGTAAAGCCTGAAACTGCTTCAAAGACAGCATCGGTAAAAGAAGGAATAGCCTTAGAAAAATAAAGGGGCAATGCTCCAAGTAGACCTGTTGCAATCCAAGCAAGAGCTACTAAAATGATTCCTCCACGTGTAGATAAGACAATCTTTCCTCTATATAAGAAAAATAGTATTAAAGCAATGGCTAAAACTACAATCATAGGAATTAAAAAAGAAGAAATCAAATATGTTTCGTTTCTATACAACGCTGTTGCAATTGGGAGAATAAAACTACCTGCAACAATGGCCAAGATCATCGATATTATTTTTGCATACTGAAGTATTTTCATTTTTTTCCACTGAATAATTGAATAATCTCTGTACTATGTTTTGCTTCCACAATGAAAATAATCTTATCCAAAGCATCAAGTAAAGTATCACCTTTTGGAATTTGATAACTTCCATTTTTATTTAACAATAAAATCAAGAAGACACCATGTTTTGCAATCTCTTTTAGAGTTTTCCCAACAACACTCGAAGTCTCTTTAATTTCTAGCTCCATAATCTCTAAGGTTCCATCGCACATTGTATGGTAGCCCAGTACATTCGCGCCAAGAAGTTTTGACATAATACTATCAACCACAACATCCTTAAAAGCAATAGCCACATCAATACCAATCTTATAAGCAATGTTTTTCATTATTCTACTTTGCACTAAAGCTATTGTTTTTTTCACTCCCATTGTTTTTAAGTAGGTGGAAGAAATCATATTAAACTCATAGTTTTCTGTTGTAGAAACTACAAGATCGAAGCTAGAAAGCCCTACTTCTTCAGCAAAAGCCTCGTCTGTGATGTCTGCATTATAGACTTTGATGTCAGGGAATTGTTTTGCAATTGATTTTGCAACTTTTTCGTTTGCTTCAATTACTGTTATGTTCCTACTTTTAGTAAACTTTTCAAAAAAAGCCTTCCAACGAGTTGTTTTCATCTTTTTTAATAAGAATTCTAAAAGCAGCTTACCGATGCGACTCATTCCAGCTATAGCAATTTTCTTAAATGCTAAAAGTTCTAAACCAGCAAGATTATAAAATTTTTCTATATATTCAGGACGAGTCAATATTGAAAGACGAGAGCCAGTGGTCAAAATAGTGTTTCCTGAAGGAACTACGTACTCATTGTTTTTTTCTATTGCAACAACAATGAATTCAGCATCAATCAAGTTTCGTAAATCTTTAACCATAATACCGTCAAGATTACTATTTTCTTCTATATTAAACTGAGTGATTTCATAAGGTGAATCATTAAAAGAAAGAATGTCGCTTATAGCACCATGTTCAATAATTTTTTGAATTGCCAAAGCACCTTCTTCATCAGGATAGACTAGACAGTGAATACCAAGTGTTTTTTCTTTGCTTGATGCAAGGCTTGTAACATAATTTTCGTTCCTAACACGTGCAATTTTTAAAACGTTGGGAGCTAAGCTATCTGCAATACCGCAGATAATCATATTAAGTTCATCAGAATCCGTAACGGCAATTAATGCATCTGCTTTTGTGATGTTAGCATCACGCAAAATATCAGTGTCATTGCCCTCAGCATGGATGACCATACAATCAAGCCTATTTGCAGCATGACGCGAAATCTCTTCATTTCGTTCTATCAAAGTAACGTCATGCTGCTTTGCTATTAGCCTATATGCCAACTCCGAACCTGTAATACCAGCACCAATAATAATGATTTTCATCCTGTGGATATTACACTAAAGTTCAATAATAATCTATATGATAGTTAAATGATGTTTAGAGATTTCATATTATGAGGGAATGTATTCTTATCATTTGCAAGACGGGCACTTCTTT
>CAJPOH010000251.1 GCA_905372205.1 uncultured Treponema sp. | reverse complement strand
TGTATAGCCAAAATACAATCAAACATTCACATAAATGCTTATTTGTAAGGAACATTCTTTTTCTCTCCAAATACTCAAAAAATCCTTACACTTGAAGATAGCAACGAATATTTATATAATGGAAAGCGTGTCTATAATAAGAACTTTTGTTGTTAGCTAATGTTTAATTTTAAGATTAGGTGTGCAAAATTATGTGAGGGGGATATATGAAGAAGTTTGTTTCTATACGGTTTAAGATGATTGTATGGCTTATAATTTGTATTTTGTTTTTAAGCGTATCCATCTGTGCAATAATTGGCGTGCAAATGCATCGCTCCACTTTAAGAAGATATAATCGTTTTATTTCACATGAGCTTTTTACGATTGACAAAGTTTTAACAATGTTTATTGAAAACGGTAGGAATATCACTACATCTCTTGCAAAGCAAAGGTTATTTCAAGAAATAAAGAAAGATAACTTGCCAAACTTTGCTAAAGGCGGACTTAGAGATTTATCAGATAAAGACAGGGTTTATTATCAAGATGTGGATGGTTTGCTAGGATCTATTCAAGAGACATATCCAGAAATTGTGGAAGCATATATTGGCACTAAATGGGGAACGTTTGCGGGGTTGAATAAATATGATCTTAAAGGTTATGACCCTCGTACAAGGACATGGTATAAGCAGGCTATAGAAAAGCCTGATGATATAGTTCTCACAGAAGCATATTTTTCTCAGACAGGAGAACCTGTTATCACTTTTGCACGGGCAATTAGAGCAAAAAATGAGATAATAGGAGTTGTAGGGCTTGATGTTTCTTTAAGCAATTTAAATTCTTTTATGATGTCAATAAAAATTGGTAAAACTGGTTTCTGTTTGTTAGTTCAAAACGATGGTACTATTCTTGTTGACCCAAATCATAAAGATGTTGTTTTTAAGAATATAAAAGATTGTGGTATTCCTTCATATAAGGCAATGGGAGTAGCCGGAGATGTCCCCTTTAATATCACAGTAGATGATGTTGAATATCAAGCACAGGCTTATGATATTGGTGCATTAAACAGCAAAGTTATTGCTTTTGTTGAGCGAAGTGAGCTACTTGAAATATTTAATAGACTATTATTCAGTATGTCAGTAATAACATTGGTCCTGCTTGTTTTGAGTTTTGTGGTGAGCCTTATCTTTTCAAAACTACTAAAAGGATATTTTTCAAGAATGGAGGCAGTGTTTAGGGAAATTGCAAAAGGAGACACAACAGCTAGAATTAACTATAAAACAAATGACGAGATAGGTCATTTAATGGATTATTTTGATGAGTCCATAGAACACATGAGTATTATGCTTGGCACTCTTGCTAAAGAGACAGGTCAAATGGAAAAAGTGGGAACTACATTATCAGTTGGCATGGAAAAAACGGCTAGTGCTGCACAGCAAGTGACGCATCATGTGAATGGAATAAAAGATGAGATTATGAGGCAAGCCTCTAGTGTTACAGAAATTTTGGCAACTGTGGAGCAGTCAATTAATATAATCAAATTGTTAGACTCAAGTATTGAAAGTCAAAACACAAGCGTTGCAAGTGGTGTGCATCAAATGGAAGGTATGACAGATAGCATAAAAGTTATTACCACCATGCTTGCAAAAAATAATCAATTGATCAAAGACCTTTGTGAAAAAACAATAAGAGGAAAAGATGGTGCTAGGACTGCTAATAGTGTTGTTTCTCAAATAGCAGAGAAATCTGATTCGCTTTTAGAAGCGAGTCTTGTCATTCAAAACATAGCAAGCCAAACAAACCTTTTGGCTATGAATGCCGCAATTGAAGCAGCTCATGCAGGCGAAAGTGGAAAGGGCTTTGCTGTTGTTGCAGACGAAATTCGTAAACTTGCAGAGGAATCAAATATGCAGGGAAAACAAATAGCGAATGTTTTGAAAGATACTATTGAGGTGATCAATAATTTGATAGAAGCAGGGAAAGGTGCTGAAAAAACTTTTGATGAAGTTTATGAATTAACAAATAATATTTCTGGGCAAGAAGATTTAATAGAAAAGGAACTAAAAGAACAAGCGGAAGGAACAAGTATTACACTAGAAATGATGAAAGATATAAAAGAAGTTGCTATAGGAATAAAAGATGGTTCGACAGAAATGTTGGAAGGCAACGAAGCTGTTGCAGATGAAATGAAGAAACTTGACTCTCTTACTCGTATAATTAGTGATAGTATGAATGAAATGACAAAAGGTGCTGTTGAAATAACAGATACAATTATTGAAGCTAACAATATCACTCAAAAAAATAAGGCAAGTATTGATAGTCTAGTGTCTGTTATGAATAAATTTAAGGTTTAGATTCTTTTTGATATGCTTCAAAAATCATAAGTCATGGATGTGTAATGAAAGCAGAAGGCAAGGCTCTTACTTTTTTATCTGGCATGAAGATTCTTGAAGTTCCATTTTTTCAACGAAAGTATGTATGGAAAAAAGATAATTGGGAAGAATTACTAGAAGACTTGCTAGAAATAAACAAATCTCATTTTTTGGGTTCTATCATTCTTAAAAGTGCGGAGGAGAGGGAAGGAAAAGATAAAAAGTTTTTCATTATTGACGGACAACAACGACTTACTACTTTAAGCATTCTTATAAAAGCGTTGTATGATTGCATGGAAAATGAGAGAGATATTATTATAGATGATGCAAAGGCTGCTCTTTTTTATAAATCAAAGCCATTAGATTCAGAATATAAAATCTCCATAAAACATTCATACAATGATGCTAAGCAGTTTGAGGAAGTTATAGGAAGTGTCCATGATAATTTTGTTATTACCTCTTCAATTATGCAAGAAAAAGCAAATGATGAAGATAGCTTAATTAAAAAATGTTATAAATATTTTTATGCAGAGCTTAAAAAAATATATAAGGCAACACCAGATAAGATTAAAAACTTTTGGAATTTTCTTTTTAACCCAACTAATACTAT
>CAJPOH010000250.1 GCA_905372205.1 uncultured Treponema sp. | reverse complement strand
AATAAATACTTAGAATCCATAGTTTTCCCTCCTTACGCGGTTTGTACATTGCTACGAGTTAGAGCATACACAATCATTCCATTAGAAATGATTATGCGTAAAACTTCGCTCACGTCGATATTGATTGCACTATTGATAACAGAGGGGGTCATTGTCAAAATGCCTTGAAACAAAAAAGCTCCAATAATCACATTCACAATAGAGGCTTTGTTGATCGATGCTCCTCCCAGAAGAATGGCTGCAACAGATGGGAAAGCAAAACTCAAAGGAGAATTAAACATTTGAACAAAACCAAAGCTTTGCTCATATACAATCATTCCTACAGCAGCAAGGCAGGAAGAAAGAATTACAGACAAGAGCCTCATTCTGTCAATATTAACGCCTGCAGCCCTTGCATATTTGGGATTGGAGCCTACAGCTGTCATAGCTGTTCCAATCTTGGTGCGAAAGAAAAGCCATACAAGAAAAGAAAGAAGGGCAAAAAGCAAAAACATACCTGTAGGTATAGAAAAGTTGCCAATCACATCCCACTTTAATATCTTGGTAATTGCTTTGTCCCAATAGTCAGTTAGTGCAATAGTAGTTCTCAAGCCTTCGCCCTTAAAGCCCTGCACAGAAGATGGATTTTTGAATGGCAGTGTAACCCACATAATGTTCATAAAAGCGACAAATGAATATCCAACATAAGTTGCAATAATCATTTCATCACCTTTCACTCTATTGAGTAGCAAGCCATAAAGAAAGCCAAAGATGATTGCAAAGATAATTGCAATAAAAATTGCAAACATAATGCCTAAAAATCCTGTCATATGAAATTCTAACGAAATAACTGCCCCAAGCATTCCTGAAATCAAGCCTACAGGTAAGCCAAAGTTTAGCCCACAGCCTGATTGAATCATAGGGATCATAGCCAAAACTAAAATTGCATTCATTCCAAAACGTGTTAAAACGTCTGTTAATGAGCGACCAATTTCAACTTTCACAAAAGGAGCCACAATAAAAAGTAGTAGCAAAAACAATGCTATAATGCTTCGTGCAATTCCAAACTTTCTTAATCCTTCAATCATATAATTCCCCCCTTATTCTGAAACACTTTCGCCAGACATCATAAGTCCAAACTTTTCTACGCTTTCTGTGGCGTCTAATATTCCAAAGATTTTGCCTTCGTGGACAACTGCAATTCTGTCTGCAATGCTACGTAACTCTTCCAATTCAGAAGAAATCATCACAATTGTAGTGCCTTTTTCACGGTTTACATCTCGCAATGCGTCCAAAACAATCTTTTTAGCTCCAATGTCAATGCCACGAGTGGGTTCAGAAACAAAGAGAAGTGAAGGCTCGCAGACAAAGGCTTTTGCTAGGCAAACTTTTTGCTGGTTTCCTCCAGAAAGGTGTCTCGCCTTTTGACTAGAGCCTGTGCATTTGATTTGAAGACGCTTGATATATTCTTCTGATACCTCTTTCATCTTCTTATCCGAACGCACTTTGAGAAAACCAAACTTATCCATAAACTTATTTTGAAGTTGCATAGCGTTGAATGTGATGTTCCAGTCAATGCTTTCATCTTGCAAAAGACCAACACCTCTTCTATCTTCTGAAACAAAGGCAATACCTTGATTAAGACTGGAGCAAGGGTCAGTCACATCAATATTTTTCCCATTATACGTGACAGTTCCACCAGCTCCATATAAGCCCATAATTCCATTTGGAATGCCTAGCTTGCCTTGCCCCGAAAGCCCTGCAATGCCCAATATTTCACCACGCCTAATAGAAAGAGAGACACTCCTAACCACTTCACCCGGCATATCAACATAAAGATTTTTGATATCCATTATGATATCGTTTTTTATATTTCGGGACTCTTTCTTTTCTTTTTCAAGCTTGAGTTCTCTTCCAACCATAAGATGAGCAATTTCTTTGACTGTGGTTTCTTTTGGATTTTGTTCTTTGACTATCACTCCATCTCGCAAAACAATCATTTTGTCTGCAACATTGATAATCTCTCTCAAACGGTGAGAAATAAAGATGATTGAAACCCCCTTTTCAGAAAGAGCTTTCATTGCTTTCATCAAAACTTCAGCTTCACTCTCTGTTAAAACGGCAGTAGGCTCATCCATTATGATGAGCTTTACGTTTTCTTTGCTTATTTCTCTTGCAATTTCAATGAATTGTTTGTGTCCTACAGGCATATCTTCGACTAAAGCATTGACATCGAGTTTTACTCCTAGCGTGTCTATAGCTTTTTGAGCTTCTTTAGCACATTTTTCACTATCAATTGTCTCTAACGCTTTTCCTTTTTTGCCAAAGATGCGAGAAATAATGTTTGGTTTTACCTTTTCTTCGTTGAGAAGCATATTCTCTGTTACTGTAAAGCTAGGAATTAGCGAAAACTCTTGATGCACCATTCCAAAGCCTGCTTTTAATGCTTGTGTAGGATTTTCAAAGTTGACTTTTTTTCCTTCAAGGTAGATGTCTCCTTCATATCCTCCTGTTGCATGAATTGCTTCCATACCAAAAAGTATATTCATTAGAGTTGATTTTCCTGCCCCATTTTCTCCAACAAGTCCTACAATTTCACCTTCGTTTATCGTAAAACTCACATTTTTTAGCACAACATTGCCCTCAAAACTCTTTCCAACATTTTCAACTTTAAGAAGTTCTTTGTTTTTCACTTAGGTTTCCTCCTTAAAAACAATACACAGTATAGACGATTTGAGTATATAAAAAAAATAAAATCTATTGCAATAAGTGCCAACAAGAACTTTTTATAATTCGCTTGTTTTTTTACTATCATTTTAATTCTAAAAACATTGCATACCATGAATAAAAAAGCGAATACATCCTTTGACGGATGCATCCGCTTTTCAAAACTAACTATCTTTTAGTGTCAATTTCAAGTTTTTAAAACTTGAAAAAAATAGTACATATTGTATATAAAACGACACACCAACATCTTGGCGTGAAATCTTTTCATTAAT
>CAJPOH010000249.1 GCA_905372205.1 uncultured Treponema sp. | reverse complement strand
GCACTGACAATAGAAAGAGAATATTGATGTTTTGAAAAGGTTAGTAAAAAAATACCTTATACCCTTTCTGCCTACAAAACACTAGGGATGCACTGATTATCACAAGTGATGAACTAATCAGTGTTTCCCTAACTTCAAAAAATATTAAAAAAGAAAATAGTAAAACACTTTTACTAAATTTAGAGGGCTTCTGTTATTTTAACTTTGTATGTAAAAGCAATGCTAGCTCCACTTAAAATTGGAAAAGCTACCTCTAGTTCATTACTATGTGTCAGGCTAGAAACATCAATAGTTACTCTATACCATTGCCTTTCACCTGAAACCTCTAATTTTTCAAAAGCTCCTTGATATGATGGATAGCTATAGTTTTCATCTAGTGCAAAACCATCTTTCCATATACTAAAAGCAAGGTGCAACTTATTATCAAGTAAATCTAGTTTCCTTACTTTTAGCTCACCATATGTATAAACATCATTACTAAATGTTTCTCCTTTATCTCTCAATTTCTTATCCCATTTTAGTTGCACATCATTAAAAACTAAACGTCTTGGCGTTTTACTTTTTTTGTATTTATTTTCTGATACAACCCAAACAATAATTCTTGTAGGTTTATTTTCTTCTAAGAGTATCTGACCACTCTTATGCACATAAGCACTTTCTTTTCCCATAAGAATACCATTTGTCATAGAAGTATCTCCTGATTTGGAAGTAAGTCTATACCAAACTCTAGCTCCAGCACTCACTGTATGGGCTTTTAATATAACTTTTTTTGCTCCATAGCTTGTTATTGCATGGCTAGCTCCATCAACGAATGTTACTTCTGCTTCGATAGGTTCAAAAAGATATTCAAAATCTACATTACTCTTGTTAGTCTTCATACCCTTAAATGAGCCAATTTGTACGATTTTTTTGTAAATATTTTGATCTTGTGGTTCAACTTCAAACCTAAAATCGTTATAGTCTCCTTTTAATGCAACAGTCTTTTCTGCACGCCAAATTTCTTGACCATTCTTCTTAAATTTCTTAATAGCTAAAACTTCTCCATCAAGTTTTACTTCCTGCATTACATCAATAGTTGCTTCAACAGCTAAAGTAACGCGGTCAACTTTAGCAGAAGACTTCCATTCACCACCACTATATTCAACGTCATCCATAAAAAATGTTACAGGAACGGGTGGAACATCACCTGATCTTTTAATGCGGAAAGCATAAACCAATTCGGAATATTCATTTTCTTTTTTTGGATACATAATCACTTTCATATTGTGTTCTATGCTATCTTCAGGTAGTGTGATAGAATGAAAAATCTCAGCATAGGGAGCATTTTTTATAAGAGATTTTTTAATTTCAGCTTCACTATCAAAAACAAAGCCAACTTCTTTTAAGATTTCGTTATCATTTGTCTTATTGTCCAAAAAAACAGCTAGATAGATATTCACTTCTTTTCCATCAATAGTTAAAAGAGGAGGATTATCCACATCAGTGAGTTTTTCCTTAACTCCATCAGGAAATGGAGTGGAAGGTTTTCCAAGATCGTTGACATAAAATTTTGGCACATAGTTTCTTGGGACAGGAGGAAGTTTACCACCTCCTTGAAGTCTAAACTTCCATGTAGTTTCTTCTGTCATTTCAAGTTTTTTTGGAATGAATTTTACCACTACATTAATTGGAGCAGTTTTATTAATAGCTATGTCTTTTTCAATCTTATAGTTTAACATAGCTTCATCTTTTATCAAAAAGTTATCTACGCCATCAATATTAAGTTTCGCAACATGAAAATTAGCCTGATATTCATCAAAAATAAAAGATAGTTTTACAGGTTCTTCCCCAAATACCTGATATAAGGGATTAGAGCCATCTTCTAATTTGTCAAGAAAGGTAGCTTGAGGTAAATTGCTATTACCATTTATCAAAAAATTAGGCTTTATTTTTTCTTTAACTCCATTACCTTTTGCCCTAAACTTAACCACTGTAGGCTTGAAGTTAACCTTATCTTGAGGTGTAATTTCAATTATTACTTCTAGTTCAGCATCAAGCCTTAAAGATGAATACATTGACCATCCTACGTTATCTTCTATCACGCTACTTATACATTCACTATCATTTAACTTCACACTACTTACTTTTCCATCACTGCCTTCTCGAGAAACTAGGTTTATGTTTAAGAAACTTCCTTCAACATCCAATAAAGGATTTTTCTCATCAAAAAAATCTTGAGCAAAGTTCCCATCAATGTCATATATATTTTTTCCATTGAAAGAATATTCTATGTTTAACTTCCTTTTATCAACACCTTTTAATTTGAAATTCCAAACTATTGTGCGATACACATTTTTATCTTTTGGAATAATTTCAACTTTAACATCCTTACCTTCAGAATCCAAATCTCCAACAGAACCTGCTCCATACCATATATTTCCCTCATTTTTAATAACACCTACATCAACGGTATTTATTTTGATAGAAGAAATAAAATCATGTTCACACTCAATTCTTATTTCGCTAGGGTCGCTTCCGTCAACAATAGGTTTACTTCCATTGTGTAGCTTAGCCCAAAAATCCTTATCAGCAGCAGTATATTTTTGTTTATTTATTTGTAGCATGAGATCAGGAATATCCACCGTCCCTTCAACTCGTTCAATTTTAAAACTAAACTTTGCAGTCTTTCGTTTTGCAGTTAATTCAACTTTCACCTCTTGAACATCTCCAACCTTTTCAAACTCAAATTTTTTTAGAGCGACAGATGCGTAATTACCTTGCAAGACACTTTGCACTTTTTTTCCATTTATCAAAAGATTTGACCACGAAGCATTTTTAGAGCCTAAAACAACATAAGCATATGGACCAGCTATTTGGACTTGTACTTGTTTACCTTCAAGAATTGCTTTTATTTCAGTAGGAGAAGCTTCTGATGAAACTTGATTATTCACCCAGGGCTTCAGCATGAAAAAAAATAAAAAATGATGTATAATAAGATCTATG
>CAJPOH010000248.1 GCA_905372205.1 uncultured Treponema sp. | reverse complement strand
ATTTATATTTTTTCTATATTATTGAAGTAAATAAAAACTATTCTTTTTTTGTTAATTTGACTGTATGCTTTATTTGATGAATCAAGTGGTCTACTGTATCTGAATTAGGCTGATCAAAATGTGCTTTTTCATAATTCACTCCTTAGAATATTAGGTTTCTAGTATTGCCTAGAAACCTAATAAGAATTCAAACTCATTTTCTTTCAAGTTTTACTATAATATTCTTCATTTCATCACTATATTCAATGTAATTGCTAAGCGGATAAATCTCATACGTCTTATATCTTCCTTGTTTATCCACTATCCTAATCCCTGTTTTTTCCATTTGTTTTTTAAACTTTTTGTCGTGTCGCTTTGCAGTACTCTCAAAATGACCTAGACCTAGATAGAAAGATAGACTATAAATATAGCCATCCTCACTAGAATCTTTATATCTAATTGTAGTTAATGAAATGTCAGTCTCAGCCTTACTCCCACTATAGTTATCTATTAGCGACAAATCAAACACCCCTAAATCTTCTTTTTTTGCAATAGTTTTATCATTTTCATCACGAAGTTCAATAAAAAAACTATAATTTGAGCTAAAAGTCTGACCTATACAAGAAATATTCATAAATACACTAACTAAAAGGCATGCAAAGATAGAAAAGTTCATTATCTTCTTTTTCATAATTCACTCCTTAGAATATTAGGTTTCTAGTATTGCCTAGAAACCTAATAAGAATTCAAACTCATTTTCTTTCAAGTTTTACTATAAGTGGTTTCACACCATCACTGCATTCATAGTAATCGCTAAGCGGGTAAATCTCATACGTCTTATATCTTCCTTGTTTATCCACTATCCTAATCCCCGTCTTTTCCATCTGCTTTTTGAACCTTCTTTCATATCGTTGTTCAGTGCTTAGAAGATTTCCCTCACCTAGACGGAAAAATAGCTCATAACAATACTCATCTCTGTTTGGTTTGCCTAGATACATTTCTCCATCAAATTTCCTACCACTATAGTTATCTATTTGAGACACTTCAAAGTTCTCTAAGTCTTCTTTTTTACTAATGACATTATCATTTTCATCATAAATTTCTACACAAAAAAGTTTAACTAATATAAAATATCCACCACCACAGGAAACATTCATAAACACACTAACTAAAAGGTATGCAAAAATAGAAAATCTTATTATCTTCCTTTTCATAATTTACTCCTAAAAGGTTAGGTTTCTAGGCATTGCTTAGAAACCTAACCCAAACACTGTTATTTACCTTTTACCAAACCTAACCTACGTTGGCAAGGTAAACCAGAACGTTCCCAGAAATTGCCAAACCTCTTATCTCCATCTACGTAATAATTGTACCAGCCGTATGTATCCACACCTGAATCGTGCATGTAGTACCAATTAGTATCGTAAGACCTTGTCCACCTTTTGTTTCTCCAACCAAACCAATACCACCAGATTACATGGTGTTTTGTAGTCTTATAGGTTGCAACCCCTATAATAGTTCTATAATGATATCCAGCATCATTCCCATACCAACCAGAACGTAATGAAATAACAGGAAGTTTATATGATCTAAAATGTTCATCAACGTCAGTCCAACTATGAGAGCAAACTCTTTCAATTCTATAATTAGTATGATATACCATTCCATAGTCAAGACTACTTATTAGCTTGGGACCAGTTCCTATAGTATTCAAAAATACCTTATACATTGCAACCATTTTACCATGTTCTTTACTACTTAATGGTACATTTTTGTAACCTGATTTTTCTCCTAAACCCATTGTTATAAAAGTACATGCATAAGGTCCACACGCTCCCCAACTACCTTTACCTTTATCCGAAAATTCCCACTCTCGCTTATTATACCAATCATCCAAAAAATTCCTGTAGATACTTCGCTCTTCAGTCCACTCAACGTGCCTTATACCTATATCGCTCTGATTAGCTACCTGTGCATTTCCTTGATAGACTCTTCTCTCAATCTCTTCATCACTCATAGCTATCATTTCATTTTCTACACTATCTATGTCTTGCCACATTTCTGAGTCTATTTCTTCTTGTTCTTTCATTTCTTTAAGAATCTCAAGCCTCTGTTCTTCTGTGATTTCAAGTTGTTTTAGCATTTTAGCATCTGCTTTCTCTAGCATTACATCAGCTCTTTCTTCTATAAATAGCTTACTAGCATCAAGAACTTCACAAGTAAGAGCATCTTTAAACTCTCCTTGAACTCCTTCAGCACTTCTTGCACTACCACTATTTTTTTCTACAACAAATTGATTAGGATAATTAGCCATACTAAGACGTGCATTACCAGAGCGAGTAGCCAACTCTTTAGCAACTTTACCCAACACTTTATGAGACATTTCGCTCACATATACTATTGGCTTTCCTTCTTTTTTAGATGCATTACAAGTTATACTTCCAACTTCAACATTGTCTTTGATAACCCTAAATTCATAATACTTAGGTTTCTCGCTATTTGTGTAATAGATAACAATCGGCTTTTCAGAAACCTTTGCTCCCTTCCATGCCTCATAGTGATCTTCAAATTCAATCTTTTCTACAACAGCAAAAAACCTTGCAACTTTCCAATTAACAATATCTGGATCAGATGTCGTAGCAGAACGTGTGTTTTCTAAAAGGCTCATATCAGCGTAAGGGGTTACAAGATCTGTATCAGAGACGCCATCTAATGAAGGATGTATAAATTCTTCATTATTAACTGCAGATTTGCACGATGCAAAAACCAAAAGACAAAATATTGTCTTAGTCAACAAATGCTTTTTCATTTTTCACTCCTCTCCATAAGGTGAATCAAAAGGGACACATGCTTAACCAATTTCTATAATTTTTGGATAAGCAAACCAACAACGCTCAAGGCCTTTTGCGTATGGCTAAAATGATATCACAATATTCATCTTCGTCAATGCAAAAAAGGGGCAAAAATACAAATAGAACCAACGGTTCGCAAAATAGAACCGTCGGTTCA
>CAJPOH010000247.1 GCA_905372205.1 uncultured Treponema sp. | reverse complement strand
ATATAATTATGGGAAAGGTTTTTGTATTTGTAAACCAAAAAGGTGGGGTCGGAAAAACTACTTCGGCAATTAATTTAGGTGCATATTTGGCATTGATGGGGAAAAAGACTCTTTTGATTGACTTTGACCCTCAAGGGAACATGTCTTCAGGTGTAGGAGTTGAGACGCGAGATGCTTCTATATATGAGGTACTTATAAAAAAAATAAAGATAGAAAAAGCAATACAAAAAGCTGGTATGACGGATCTTTTTATTGTTCCTGCCTCTATAGATTTATCTGGTGCCACAATTGAGCTGGTGGATGCGGAAAGAAGAGAGTTCTTTTTGCGTGATGCTATCAGTGAGATAAAGGATGCTTACGATTACATTTTAATTGATTGTCCGCCTTCTTTAGGGCTTTTAACTCTTAATGCTTTGGCAACAGCTGATTCGGTGCATATTCCATTGCAATGTGAATATTTTGCACTTGAGGGATTGAGGCTTTTGATTGAAACAATTCAAAGAGTTCAGCAAAGTATAAATCCTAGATTAAAAATAGGTGGTATTTTTTTCACTATGTATGATCCTCGAACGAGGTTGGCTCAGGAAGTAGTCCAACAAGTGCGTTCTTATTTTAATGAAAAGGTTTTTAAGACAATAATTCCGAGGAATGTAAAATTATCAGAAGCTCCATCGCACGGACAGCCTATTTGTCTATACGATGGTAAATGTGTGGGAGCATTGAGTTATAAAAAACTTGCAGAAGAGGTGTTGCAACGTGAGTAAAGCTTTAGGCAAGGATGTGTTTGCAGGAAAAGGACGGAACGCAATATTTGAAAGTCCTAGTATAGCAAAAAAAGAGAGCGAAACAAATGTTCCACTGATGTTAGATCCTCGTGAATTAAAGCCAAACCCGTATCAGCCTCGTCGTCATTTTGATGAAGTGGCTCTCGAAGAACTTAGTAATTCTATAAAAGTGCATGGACTCATTCAACCTGTTGTGGTGCAAAAAGATAGTGATGGCTCTTATTTTATTGTGGCAGGGGAGCGTAGGACACGAGCTAGTATTATGGCTGGCTTAGAAAAGATTCCTGTGGTTATATCTGACGTTAAAGATGAAAACAAACTTGAAGTAGCTCTAATAGAAAATATTCAGCGAGAAGATTTAAATCCAATTGAAGAGGCCCAAGCATATCAAGCTATAATTGCAATGGGTAATTTGACACAAGAGGAATTGAGTTTTAGAGTGGGGAAGAGTCGTTCAACTATAACCAATTCTATACGACTTTTGCAATTACCTACTGAAATGCAAGTTGCATTGAAGGAAGGAAAAATAAGCACAGGGCATGCAAAAGCTCTTTTAAGCATTGAAGATGCGGTAACTCGTGCAGGACTTTTTAAGGAAATACTAGAAAAGCATTTTTCTGTTAGACAAACTGAAAGCAAAGCATCTAGTATTGTGAAAGGAAAGAAAGCTTCCAATGTTTTTTCAAAAGAGAAGCATAAAGATAATGATATTAAAAACATAGAGCAACAATTCATAGAAAGTCTTGGCACTAAGGTTGCAATACGGGGCGGACTTGAATCGGGCGTTATAGAAATTTCATATTTTACAAAAGAAAATCTTGACCACCTTTATGAAGTGATTGTAAAAGATAGATAATTTCATTAACTATTGTTTTCCTAAAAATCATAAGAACCAAGAATAAAAAAGGTATTGAAAAATTCTTGATTTTAAGTATCATATTAGAAGTTGAGGATTTTGTCCTCGAAAATCATTTTAGTCTTGCAAACATTGCTAAGACTATCTTTATCTATTTAAGGAGATTTTTATGAAAAAGAACCTGTGTGTAGCTATTGGAGCCATGATTGCTTTAGTTAGTCTTTCTTTGTTTGCTGAGGTTACTCCTCTCAAAACTAAGGAATATCCTGTTCAGGGAAGAAAAAACGCTTTTATTAAAATGACAGAGATATATAAGAACGAATATTGGGTTGAGTTCTATCTAGTTTATGAAGAGCAAAATAAAACTTTTGATGAAGCAGCAACAGAGAAAGCAATATATGAATTTCTTTCAAATTACAAGAGAGACAATGTATTTGCACGTGTTGAAATTGAAGATCTAAAAGCTGCCGCTATTGGTGCTAAAACTACCACTGTGGAAAAAAGGGTTATCTTTAGACATTTGAGAAAGTAATTTTGTTTTGCGTATTTTGATTGAAAGCCTTGCCATCTTTACACTTAGAGCTGAAGATGGTAAGGCTTTTTTTAGCATTAGTCGATAAAAAACAATGGTGTTTGTGTAGGTTGTTCTAGAGCAATAACTTGTGAAAAATCTTATAAATGGAGATGAAGAGCGTGATACAAAAAGAATTTCTACAGTATACAACAGTTAGGGATAATGGTTTTACACTTGCAAGAAAAATAATTGATGAAGGCTATATTCCTGACATCATATATACTTCCATGCGTGGAGGTGCGTATTTGGGAAATGTCGTTAGTGAGTTTTTTAAGGTGGCATACAAAGGAGAAAAAAAGATACTTTATTCCACTGTTGTAGCTCATTCTTATTCAGGGGTTCGATCTAATTCTAAGATAGTATTGGATGGTTGGACATATCCACCTGAGAACTTGGAAAAAAACATGCAGATTCTTATTGTTGACGACATCTTTGATTCTGGTGAAACAATCAATTTTTTAGTTGGCGACTTAGTCAAAAAGGGTTTGAATAGAAAAAATATAAAAGTAGCAGTCAATGACTATAAAAATCGTCATAATAAAAAAGAGGGGCTAGAAGTGGTGCCTGACTGGTGGTGTAGAAAACATGAAATATATTCTGAAAAAGATGATATTTGGATTCACTACATGAGTCATGAGCTTGTAGGACTTACAAATGAAGAATTAGAAGAGCATTATTTTAAAAATAATCCAGCTCTAAAAAAAGTTTTTGAAGGTGTGAAATGCTAAAAAGATTTTTATTTATTCAATTTATTTTTAGTTTTTTGCTCTTATAC
>CAJPOH010000246.1 GCA_905372205.1 uncultured Treponema sp. | reverse complement strand
ATCAATTCTTTCATTAGAGAACTCTCTTACGTATAAAGCTCGTGTTAAGAGTTTCAATAGTTATTATAAAAAAATTCAAAAGTTCAAGATTAAAAGTGTTGGTCAAGAAATGCCTCTTTTAACAGATATTTTAGGCATCAGAATTATGTGTAGTTTCATAAGTAACATTGAAGATGTAAAAAATATACTTTCTAAAAACTTTGAGTTATATGATGTTGAAACAAAAGGAGATCACTCAAACTATAAGTCTTTTGGATACGAATCTATCCATTTCGTGGT
The DNA here is from genome assembly GCA_905372205.1 of uncultured Treponema sp. Classification (GTDB taxonomy): domain Bacteria; phylum Spirochaetota; class Spirochaetia; order Treponematales; family Treponemataceae; genus Treponema_B. The sequence goes on along the minus strand of CAJPOH010000246.1, from coordinate 2,711 downwards.
TAATGTGCCTGATAGTTTTAAGGTTGGGCTTTTAATTCCAGATGGAATAGTGTTTGAAATACAGCTTAGAACCGTGTTGCAAGATGCATGGGCAGAAATTGAACATGATTTAGTGTATAAATCTGAAACCACAGCTCTCGATGTGCCAATGAAAAGAAAGCTTGCAGCCATAAATGCTAGTCTTACTTTAGCAGACATTGTTTTTCAAGAAATCAATGATTATCAAAAAAACCTTAAAATTGAATTGGATGCAAGACGTTTTGATTTTTATAAAAAAGCAGACGAATACACTGCAAATATTTTAAAAGATGAAGAAGTTGTAGCTTTTCCTAGTGAGCAAAAAATCAATGAAACAAGTGTTAATTCTATTGAAAGTATTGATGACATGATTGTTGCAGCATTAAAAGCACATAACAACAATAATTATGTGCTTGCCATTGAAATTTATACTAAGGTTATTTCTGAAATAGATAAGAAAAATCAAAAAGAGAAAATAGATAATACACAAAGTAGTGTCCTTTCTGTGATATATAAACATAGAGGAATGGCATATTTTTTTGCAGGTGATTATCAGGGGGCTTGCAATGATTTCAAAAATAGCGAAAAGTTTGACCCTAAAAACTTTAGAGCATACTATTACATGGGTATAGTTCTTGTATTCCTAGGCAAAGACTATGAAGCTATTGAAGAATTTACTAAATCACTTGATATTATGCCAAATCAAGCTCATGTACATTTTCGCAGAGCTTTATCGTATTACAATCTTGGTCGATATGTTGAAGCATTACAAGATCTTAATATCGCTAGTGAGCTAGGACTTGACACAATAGATATGGGAAAATTACGGAATGCTATTGCAAAAAAAATTGATATTGTGTAATATGCTAGGCATTATTTTGTAATTCGTTAGGAGCTTTTATGAAAAACCCATCTGCCGTTAAAAGGCATAAGCAGAGTGAAGTAAGGCGAATGAGAAATCGTATCGCAAAAAGCACTGTTAGGACAATGGCTAAGAAATATACTTTAGCTATCAAAGAAGGCAACAAAGACAATGCTACTTCTTTGTTAAGAACATTAGTTAGTAAACTGGATACTATTGCAAGAAAAGGAATAATTAAAAAGAATGCTGCTTCAAGAAAGAAATCTCGTATGCAACATTTATATAATTCTACTTTTGTTGCAAAAGAATCCTAGTAATATTTATATTTTAGTGAGGGCTTATGGATATTTTAAAAGAAACTAAATCTTCTTTGATCGAGAAGATACATGAGAAAAGCGATTTTAAGTTGGCTGATATAAAAAAAGTTGTTGAGATGTTTTTTGAAGAAGTAGAAGCATCGCTTGTTAAGGGTGTTGCAGTAGAGTTCAGGGGATTTGGTGTTTTCTCTGTTAATGTAAGAAAAGCACGTAAAAATGTGAGAAACCCACGCACAGGTGAAATTATTAAAATGAAAGATGCTCGTGTGGTTCGCTTCAAAGTTGGTAAAAATCTAAAAGATGCAGTAAAAAATACTAAAAAAGCAAAATAGGTTTTATGTTTTCAGTACCAAGTAAGGTACTGAAAACTTGTTTTTTTGCTTTTATTTCCTCCCTATTATAATGAAAAATAGTGATAAGATTAGAAATTTAACGGTACTAGGTAAAGAAACCGCTTTTGATGGTTTGTTAAAGTTTTCTGATGATTTGCATATTGAAGGCAAGTTTAACGGTGCTATTGATGCGAAAGGAGTTTTGCTTATAGCAAAGAGTGCTGTTTGCAATGTGCAGTATATCAAAGCAACTTCCATAGTGGTTGAGGGGACAGTGCATGGTCCTATTACTGCTGTTGGTGATGTTGAACTCAAACCACATTCTGTCGTTGTTGGAGATATTGTGGCTAATCGATTAAAAATTGCTGACAATGTTTCTTTTGATGGCGTTATTCATATGGCATCCAATTCTCAATCTATTCCTGAAGATATTTTTAATGTAGATGTTTCGCAACTTCGTCAGGAACTTGTAAAAGAATAACATTCATGGTTAATTCATCTCTATTACATAGACTCTTTGAAAAATTAAGAGCTGAGCATGTCTTGGTTGTTTTTGCTGAATCTTTGACAGGTGGTTTAATTTCATCTGAGTTTTCTAAAATAGCCGGTGTTTCTGCTGTTTTGTGGGGTAGCTTTGTTGTCTATAATACTCATGCAAAACTTAATATCTTGCATGTTCCTGAAACGATCATTGAAACCTATGGTGTAGTTAGCAAGGAGTGTGCTATAGAAATGGCAAAAGGAGCATTGAAAACCTCTTACACCAAAGAAAAAGCATCGCCTTCATACTCACTTGCTGTTACAGGTTTGGCAGGTCCTGCAACCAAGGACGATATATTAAAGGTTGGGACAGTGTGTATTGCAGTTGCAAAAATAAATGAGAATTTTCCCAAAAATCTATTATATCTCTCTGATGATTATATTTCTTCGTTCTCTGAGGTTTTTCATTTTGAAGGAGATAGGAATAATATAAGAGAGCAAACACTGAATAAGGGTGTTGAGCTTCTAATAAGAATATTAAAATAATCCACAAACGTATCGGGCAGGGGGGATTTGAACCCCCGACTTCTTGGTCCCGAACCAAGCGTGCTCCCACTGCACTACTGCCCGTTTTTATGGTAAACAAAGATATTTTTTGGATAGAGTGGCTTACATAAGCAAAAAAAAAGCTCACCACAGATG
>CAJPOH010000245.1 GCA_905372205.1 uncultured Treponema sp. | reverse complement strand
TTTGTAGAGCTTGGATTTAAAAGATCACATAATAATTTTTCAACTATTGAATTTGTATTTGACAATGATGATAAATATATTTCAATTCATGAACATAGTATTTGTTATAAATACAAACTCAATGAAGATTATGGAAAAATAACTATTTCTTACATGCCTGTAAAATCTGAAACTGAGCTTAATAACCGAAACATATTAGGAATTAGAGAATTTGATACGATGTTTAATGTTAAATGGGATGACGAAGTTAAAGCAAGAATCTATCTAACTCCTACAAAAATACTCGAGCTTCTAAATGCTATCAACGATATTAAAAACTTTAGGGATAAAAAAATCATTATTTCTCAATATCAGGCAAGGTTTTCGTATCCACGTGCCAGCTTATTAAAAATATCTAATTCACATTTTCCTAGCATCAAGGCAATCATAAAAGAAGCTAAAAGACACGTCTTTGAGGCTAGTGAATCTTTTAAAATATATGATAAGTATGTCTATATAATAAAAAAATAACAAGGTAGGAGACAAACAAAATGAATGGAACAATATTTACAGAGATAATGTCTAGGTTAAATGGTGAGACACTTACGTGGGTATCAATTGTGCTAGTAACACTTATTGTTATTGCTAAAATAATTAAAAAGAGAAATCTTTTTGTCAACCTTAAAACTGATGTGGAAACACAGATGTCTAATATTTCGAATTATAGAGAACTTAGGCACAACGCTATTAAAGATTGTATGGACATATTGGGGGTAGCTCATCAAAACGATGTTGATGCAATTGCTAGCCTTGGTATTGAAGCAGCTTCTCAGCAATTAAGATTTTTGGGCAACAAATATCCAGATTTAAAGGATACTCCCGCATATTCTGCAGCTCTTGTTAAAATTCATCATCATAGTGAAGAGATAGCTGCAAGCAAAAATATTTTAAACAAGGCTATCCAGAAATATAATAAGTCAATTTCTATGTTTCCTGCACTTATTGTGGCAAAAATGTTTGGCTTTGAACGTGAAACATTCATAGACGAAGATGATATGCAGTCTAATAAGCTTTCTAATAAAGAAGAAATAGATTTCAATCAATATAGGACATCAAAAAAAGAATAAAAAAGTGTTTTTGCATAGCTTTTTAACATTGTGTATTTTTATTACTGATTATTTTATATAGTACATACAATAACAAAGATATAATATATGGAAAAGCTAGCATTAAAGTTGGAGATAAATTACTTTTAACTTGCATAATGTTTGTTGCATATTCTGCTATTGCAAATATAAAAACTGCAAGCAAGCATAAAAGAGGTTTTTTAACACCTAGAAACACTGCCAATATTCCTATCCAACCTTTTCCTAAGCTCATGCTAGGCGTGTATGCCCCAAGCCTAAAAACTATGGTATTTCCTGCACAACTTGCAAAAAAGCCTGCAAAAGCCCAAGAAACAACTTTATACTTATTGCATGAAATGCCATGCAGATATAAACTTTCTTCGTATTCTCCTACATATCTCAACCTTATACCATAACTAGTATATTTTAGAAAAAAATATAGAATAACTGTGAAAAGACATGCTATAATGCAAGGAAAAATTGAAGCACTCGATGTGATATGCAAACTTTTGGGAAACGATGAAAATGCTATTGTATTGGTTTTGGAAAAATTGGTTGTATAAAAGCTAGAAATACCTTCTGAAAACATATTGATTGCAAGACCTACCAAAAATGGATTTGCCTTATATTTATTTATGAAGATAGCAATAAAAGTTATGATAATCACTATAAGAATTGTGCTTGCAAAAAAACCTATTATTTTAGAACCTGTGTATATCACAAATATCACTGAGAAAAAACCTGAAAGCGTAATAGCTCCCTCCATAAATATTCCTAAACTTCCTGTATATTCTGTTAGTAATGCTCCAAGCATAGCAAATATTAGTGGGGCAGATATTTTTAATATTGCTAATATACTATATCTCATGATTTCCCTCTTTCTTTTGTATCCATCCTTTTATATTTTTTCTTGTTTCCACAAACATCCAATCCTTTGAAGCATGTATAATTTTCACTGTTTGACCAATACTTATATTTTCAAGAACCGTTGAGTTTATGTCAGGAGTAATATAGATTTTGCAATCTACAGCTCTATTAGCCACTGTATATTCTTTTCTAAAATCACTTACCATTATTCCATAAATCAATATGAAAACACCAGTACAAAAACTTAAAATACTATAAAAATAAAAAAACTTTTTTTTAGCAATCTTTGTATATATAGGATAGCATAAAAACATAATCGCAATTACAATGCTCATTACATAAAGTTTATAATGGAAAACTGCAAAAGTATTTTCTAATCCTAATTCTTTTTCTAGTTCAATTCGCTTTCTTTTCAAGTCCAAATAAAAGAATGAATTACGTTCTTCACCTCTTAATTCTTTTATTCCATTAGCTATATCAATTTCTTCTTTTGTGTTTTGCTTAAATGTATATTCTTCTTTTTGCCATGCTTTGCTTAATTTATTTTGAAAATCTTCTTTAATGCTATCTTTCTTTATTTTGCTTTTTTTTGGAGGCAAAACTTGTACCTCAGGATTTTCTAAAACCAACTTATGTTCCTGTGTTTTACTTATATCAATAACTAAGTTAAAAATAGGTAATGGTTGCATTCCTTTTTTTAATGGAATCCATAAAAACATAGCAATAGATTTCCATGTTTCATCTACCCTAAAGCCTTCAGGATAAGTTTTTACTTCATCTAAAAAAGCTTTTCTTTGCAATTCACATTTAGAAATAAATACCTTTTGATCATCTGTTTTTTCGAATAATCCTTCAATGAGAATAAAATATTTCTCGCCTAAAATAAATGGAAGTTTCAAATTATGTTCATATAAGTTTTTTATTTTAATTTCGCTATCTTCGTCATATCTAAATATTCTAATCCTAAATTGTGTATCTTTTGATAATAGATTAGCTTTAACTTCTAATTCAATAGGAGAAGCT
>CAJPOH010000244.1 GCA_905372205.1 uncultured Treponema sp. | reverse complement strand
TAAGGTTTAATGACTTTTTTAAACCAAATTGCGAACATATCTTGACACTATCCTATGGTAATATCGTGGCGATGAGAGGAAATTTATTTTAATGCGATAGCATTCACAACCGAAACCTGCCAAATTGGGTAGCTTTTCTTATAGGCATGGAAACGCCTACTGCTTCCAGTTGCACATCCAAATCTTTTGTGATACACTCGCGACAACTGTTAGGCGAAGATATAATAATCGAGATGAAAGTACTGAAGTTTATGTAAACAATGCTAGAGAAAAGCTTTTTTATAGTTATGGATTTTTTAGACGTTCAAAATATCACAAAAAACTGGCAAACAAAAACAATTTCTATTTCTTTTACTCTTTCAGAAGGTTCCTCTTTGGCATTACTCGGAGAGTCAGGAGTAGGTAAGACTACTATATTAAAGATGATTGCAGGACTCATAAAAATAGATAGTGGTGTTTTATTCCTTAATGGAAAAAACATAACCTGCACTCCTTGTGGCAAGAGAGATGTGGGCATGGTTTTTCAAGATTATGCTTTGTTTCCTCACCTTAGTGTTGAAGACAATGTTGCTTATGGTTTTTTATGTAGTGGAATGAATAAAAAACATGCAAGGGAAGAAATTGCTGGGTGGCTTAGACTTTTTGAGCTTGAAAGAATAAAAAAATTATCTCCAAATGAGATTTCAGGTGGAGAAAAACAGCGAGTTTCTCTTGCTAGAAGTTTAGCTATTGGCAACCGTCTTATTCTTTTTGATGAACCACTTTCAGCCTTAGATTCAAAACTTAGAAAAAAACTACAAGAAGAACTAAGAGAACATCAAAAATCACTAGGATACACTGCTATATATGTTACCCATGATGAGAAAGAAGCAGAAATCTTAGCCGATAAAATTATATATATGAAATAGGTTTAGAGAAAAATGGCTGTTATAATGGTGTTCTTTTTCCTTGCTATAAAGAAAAAACAATATGGATATTAGAGGGAAGGGCTGATTGGTTTCTAGTTTTAGTTTGAAACTTTAGAATTAATTAGCTTTTCTATTTATATGTAATTACTTGATGTTATAGTATTTTTCTAGCTTCCACGACGCGTTTTTCACCAGATAGATCTTTATGCTCTACACAAAGGCTAAAGCCAGCATTCTTGAATATGGCAATAACATCTTTTGATTGCCCATCTCCTATTTCTGAAAGGAGTATTCCTTTTTCGCTAAGAGAATCAAAACTATGCTTGGCAAGTGCATGATAAAAAGCGAGACCATCTTCTCCTCCATCCAATGCTAAGCGAGGCTCAGCTCTTCCATCACTTAGCAATTTTAGCACATCTTTAGTTGGAACATAAGGAGGATTAGCTAATATCAAATCATACTTTTTTCCGTTTTTGAGTGGAAAAGGTTGCAAAGCATCATGCTTACAAAATGAAATATAATCTAACGAAGAAAGGTGTTTTTTAGCGTTTTGTTTTGCCACATTTAATGCCTTCTGTGAAATGTCTATCAAAGTGTAATAATGATGAGAAGAAAAAAAAGACATAGCAATTGAAATTGCAACACATCCCGAACCTGAAAAAACATCAAGAATATTAAGAGGTTTTTCTCTACCTTCTAAAGCAACACCTGTCGCATCACCCTTGAGTTCATTTATAGCTAAAATACCTTTCTCAACAAGTAATTCTGTGTCAGCTTTTGGAATTAGTACATCTTGATTAACATAAAAAGATAGCCCATAGAACTCTTTTTCTTCCATTATATATGCAAGGCTTAACCCGTTATACCTAAGTTTAAAAAGGCATTCTGCCTTGCTAATTATTTTTTCGTTTATTTCATCATCTAATGAAGCAATAAGATGTGTTCTTGTGGTTTTTAAGATGTGAGAAAAAATAAGGTCAACATCCAAAGAAGCGTCTTTCAGTGTGTAGCATCTATTTTTTTTTAGAAAGGGGGAGGCTAGGAGATAACTTACAGCTTTTTTTCTAATCTCTTTGATTGTTGACATATTTTTAAAGCAACAATTTTTAATAAATGAAAAACGCTTTATTCATGGTCTTTAATCATTTGCTCTCTAGCTGCCACGCATAATGCATCAATCAATTCTGATAGGTCTCCTTGCATCACATGGTCTAACTTGTATAAAGTGAGATTTATTCTGTGGTCTGTAACACGATTTTGAGGAAAATTGTAAGTACGAATCCTTTCAGAGCGATCTCCTGAGCCAACTTGGTTTTTTCGATTTTCTGCTCTTTCAGATTGTTTTTTGCTTTCTTCCATGTCGTACAATCTACTTCGTAACACTCTCAAGGCTTTAGCTTTATTTTTAATCTGACTTTTTTCATCTTGACAAATAACGACCAAGCCAGTTGGTAAGTGGGTGATTCTCACAGCTGAGTCCGTTGTATTAACGCATTGTCCACCAGGACCGCCTGCTCGCATAACATCAATTCGTAAATCTTCTTGTTTTATTTCTATTTCTGTTTCTTCTGCTTCTGGCAACACGGCAACAGTTACGGCACTGGTGTGAATTCGCCCAGAAGCTTCAGTTTCTGGAACACGTTGCACTCTATGCACTCCCGATTCATACCTCAAGCTTCCATAAACATACTTTCCTGAAATTGAAAAAACAATTTCTTTGTAGCCACCTAGTTCTGTTTCGTTTAATGAGATAATTTCAAACTTCCAGTTTTTTGTTTCTGCATAGTGTACATACATTCTATATAAATCTGCTGCAAAAAGAGCAGCTTCTTCTCCACCTGTGCCACCTCTAATTTCCATTATTATGTTTTTTTCTTCGAGTGGATCAGGGGGAATTAAAAGCATTTTTAAGGCATCAGTACTTTTTTCAAAAGAAGATTCAAGAGTATTAAGTTCTTCTCTAGCCATTTCTTTTAATTCAGGGTCACTTTCATGTTGAATTAGGCTTTTTGTTTCTATCATTTGGCGTTCTATATTAAGATAATTTTCATATTCTTCCATAAGTTTTGAAAGATATGAATATTCTCTCATGGTTTCTTTATATT
>CAJPOH010000243.1 GCA_905372205.1 uncultured Treponema sp. | reverse complement strand
GAACTCAGAGATACATTAAAACGTAAATCTAATATAAACGTAGCACTGAAATTTGATGAGAAAATAGAAGATTTGAAAAAAATGGATGCAGCATTTTTACAATGCACGAATTTAGTTGCCATTGAGAACATTCCAGTCGGTGTTGAGAGTCTTGAAATGTGTTTTGCAGGTTGTAGTCTTTTAGAAGAAGTAAACAGTATTCCAAACACTGTTACAAGCTTAAAAAATTGTTTTAATATGTGTACATCTCTTAAAAAAGCTCCTAATATTCCTTTAGGAGTGAAGGATATGTCTGATTGTTTTGCATTTTGCAGAGAATTAGAAGAAGCCCCCATTCTACCTAAAACTGTTATTAATTTGGAGGAATGCTTTTTAAGTTGTGCTAAACTAAAAAAAGCTCCCGAAATACCAGAGAATGTTACTAATTTAGCTACTACGTTTATGATGACTGATTTGGAAGAAATGCCTGAAATTCCCAGCAAAGTTGAAAACATAAAATTTTGTTTTGCTGCATGTAAAAGTTTAACAACAACTAAAAGCATTCCTGCAAGTGTTAAAGATATGAGAAATACATTTTGGGATTGCAAAAAAATCACCTCTGTCACTTTGAATTGTAAATATAATAATGAAAAAGGTGGAGCAGATCCTGAACGCGAAGGTTATTTTTTTGAATCAGCTTTTATGGATTGCACAGGATTAAAAGAAAATTCTATCACTGTACCTAGTGCCTATCTTGAAGATTATAAAAAAGGTGCTAGTAATATGAAAATTGAAGCAAATTGCTTTATTGGAAAATAAGGAGAAATAAATGAAAAAAATACTATTTTTTGTATTATGGTTCGGTTTTGTTTTTGCGTCCTGCAAAAATACTCAAGAACATAGAAATGAGTTGCCTGAAGTAAAAACTCATAAAGTGAGTTTTGCTGTAGAAGATTCAAAAACAGGCACTTTAACTGCTCAAATTAAAGGTGGACATAAACTTACCACTTCGCCCAGCATGGTTGAAAATGGCAAAACTATAATCTTTACAGCTAGCCCTAACAAAGATTATATAGTTGAAAGCTGGTTTAAAGGTACTAATGACGTTACAGCTCAAGCAACAGACGATGGCAAGAAATACGAACTCACTATTACTGAAGCCGTTGAAGTTAAGGTTAAGTTTAAGAAAGCAACCGCTCCAAATCCTAAAAAAGTGAAGGTTAGCTTTAGTGTTGATGGTGGCAACGGGCAACTTAAAGCAAAGATTGAAGGTGATTCAACTGAACACACTAATGGAACTACTGGAATTGATGTTGAAAAAGATAAAAGAGTTACTTTCACTGCAACACCAGATAAAGATTATATAGTTGAAAGCTGGTTTAAAGGTACTACTGACGTTACAATTCAAGCAACAGACGATGGTAAAAAATATGAACTTACTATCACTGAGGCTGTTGAAGTTAAGGTTAAGTTTAAAAAAGCAACTGCTCCAAGTCCTCAAACACATAATCTTATCTTTGAAGTTGACGGAGATGGTGGCACTCTTAAAGCAGAATATTATGATGATGGCGTAGCTATACCTACTTCTCCTGCTACTATAGAACATGGAAAAGCGGTGATGTTTACAGCTGAATCCAATGATGGTTATGAAATTGAAAAATGGACACATAATGGAAATGTAGTGAATGGAGAGCGACAAGGTTATGATGCTGTTATAGATAAAGACACTGTAATTAAAGTTAAGTTTAGAAAAAAAGCCCCAACACCTGTAGAGACTCGTAAAGTTAAATTTGGAGTTGTAGATAATAAAGGTGGTTCACTTAAAGCAAAAGTTGAAGGTGAAACTACTGAATACACTGATGGGACTACTGGATTTGATGTTGAAAAAGGCAAAAAGGTTATTTTCACTGCAACGCCAGAATCAAATTATGAAGTTGAGGAATGGACTTCAAACGGTAGACTTGTGCCAAATAAAAAAGATAATGAATATAGGCTTCATATAGGCAATAATGTAACTGTCTTAGTTAAATTTAAGGCAAAGACTCCACCAGCACAGACCGAGGATTTTGTGCTTATTAACATACCAAATGAAATTAAAGGAATAAAACCTGCACAAAATCTTGGAATGAGGTATAAAGGAATCTTTATTGAAGGAAGGCGTATAAAATTAAGCCCATATAAAATGGCAAAACATGAGGTGACATATAAGCTGTGGAAAGAAGTAAAAGAGTGGGCAGTTGAAAAGGGATATAAGTTTGTTAATGAGGGACAGAAAGGGGATAACGGGAACTTTCAAGAGTCTAGCTATGATGCAACACTTCACACAGATGATAATGAGCCTGTTGCAAAAATATCTTGGCGAGACGCAATTATTTGGTGCAATGCTTACACAGAAAAAATACTTGGCGAAGAATTTTGTGTTTATAGAAGTCATGAAGACAACAATGTCATATTAAAAGATGCTTCAGATGCTGATCATTGCAACCAAGTATATTTTGATAAAACAAAAAAAGGTTTTAGACTACCTACAGAGGCAGAATGGGAAGCTGCTGCTAGATATCAAGGAGATGGAACTAGCGAAGATCACAAAATCAATGCTGCAGAATATGGCAGTGGTGTTTGGCTCACCAATTTAGATAGTGCAAGTGGTGCAAAGGCAAATCACACAACAGATCCTTCGGAAGTGAAGGCTGTTGCATGGTTTAATGACAATGCTGAGAATAAGACACACCCTGTTGGTCAACTAAGGGCAAATAGTCTAGGGCTTTATGATATGTCTGGCAATGTGGTTGAATTGTGCTTTGATTGGCATGATAGCAAGCTAAAAGCTAGTGGTGAATTAGAAGAAGACCCAACAGGACTTAATGCAACAAAATTTGACGAAACATTCAAAGTAGCACGAGGTTCTCCATATGTAGGTTTCGCTAAAGATACCATAGTTGGGAATCTTAATTTTAAATACAAAAGTAATTTTGCAATGAAATTTTGTGGCTTTAGATTAGCAAGGTATGCTGATTAATAAATTATTAATCTCATCTTATG
>CAJPOH010000242.1 GCA_905372205.1 uncultured Treponema sp. | reverse complement strand
GTCTTAGGAGAGGGGCGGGCTACCGCCAGCGTAGCTACTAGGCTAAACTGCTTCGAACAGTTGTCCCTCCTCTCCCCTAAAAGAACACCCTCATAAATGGCAATTTATAGCAAGGTTAAAACCTGCCGTCCGCTTAGGACTACTCCACAAAGGATTTTCAATCTTTTCAACTTGTTTTTTTTATGTTAGACTAGGAAACTATCAACTGGAGATGAGCGTATGGAAGGTGGGGTTTTTATATCAGATAGTCGTTTGTTTTTTTCTCAAGAACTTGCAGCAATTTTGCGGGATAAGGGAACAAGGGTCCTTTTGACAGGCAATAAAGACGACATAGAAGAAAGTATTAAGTGTAAATATGAAGTTGAGTGGGATAGAGCTTCTATCTTTTCGCTACAATCTATTCCTCTGCAATTAAAGAACTTAGGGGCATCTTTAGATGTTGCTGTCATTACATTCGACACCCCATCATATCTTAACTTATACCCCTTATCCAATGTTATGAGTGTGGATCGTGTAAGCACGGAATTAATTACTGCAAACATTGCTCTCACTATTATACTGAAGAATTACTTTGTTAAACTTGGTTCTGGTAAGTTAGTATTTGTCTATAGGGCAGCCCCTCTTCCTTCAGAGAATGTTTCTGTTATGGCAGCATCCGGTGCTTTTATTAAAATGGCAGAGGAAGTTGTTTCCTCCTTAGCAGAACAAAAAGACTCAAAAGTGCAAACGCTTTTGGTAAAGCTTGAAGGAAAAGAAGAAGCAGGGACAGCTTCGTGGCTTTCTTCTCAACTGGAGCTTCCAAACTTCTATAAGTTACAAGGCAAATGGATAAAAACAGGACAAAGAAGTTTCTTTGGAAAGTATTAGTTATCTTAGCTAAAATCACTTCTTCACTTTAGTTTTTTCTCTTTATATCTAGTCTTTTTCTTATTATGTTGGCAGAGATAAGTAGGAAAATAGCTCCTTGAAAGAATATTGAAACGTCAAAAGAGACATTTCCTGTTGAAACTGTTGCTTCACTGGCATTTTGTAGCCAAGCAGTTAAAAACGTTGCAGGTATCAACAAAAGTATGTTCTGTCTTGCCATCAAAGCTACAACAATAGCAGCCCAACCCAATCCGTGCGAAAAATTAAGATGGCATAGTTGGTATGTTCCAATAATTGCAAAAAAGCCTGTAAGTGCATGAGCAAAACTACTGAATGCCATACCAGCTACAACAGAAGCCTTTTGGTTAAAACCTGCAAATATTGCAAACTCTTTTGCCTTGCCACAAACTTCAAAGTGATATCCTATCTTTGTCCTTTTGAAAAACATGGCTACTAAAAAGCAAAACGTTAATGCTATAAAAAATGAAATATTGAACGTTGAAGGTGGCAGAATACTTTTCATCACAAAAGATGAAGCTATTCTGTTTGTGGCTAATAATTCACCTCCTTTCATTCTTGCAATAATTAAATAGTTGAGAGTTGGAATTAAGGCTGAGGAGAATAGATAAGATGTAATGAGTTCATCAATATTATAAAAAGCCTTTAATAAACCTATTAACACCCCAATGCTCACCAGCGTAGCAGAAACTAGTATTAAAACAAAGGTCAAATATAAGATTGTTGGAAGCTTTGTAGCATGTTCCAATGCTATACTTGTAAGAAATGCAGCAAGGTATATCTGCCCTTCTCCACCTAGATTAAAAAGTCCACACTTAAATGCAAAGCATGCTCCAACGCTTGCAAACAATAATAATCCCATTTTGTCCAACATGTTGCCAAAATGCCATAGCGAAGAAGTATTTATAGTGAAAAACACCTTTAATGCTTCTAAGGGAGCATTTGAATAAAAAACTATCAAAGCACACACTAAGAGGATTCCAATAGCTAAAGAAAATAAGACTTGAAAATGTTTATTCGCACCCACTGACATATCTTATGATATTCCATACTCTTGCATTCCTGCAAATATAAAGACAATAACACTTGTCTTATTTTATAGCATAGAATGATGGAAAAAACTAGAAGTTTAATAAGAAAGAAAAACTAGGGACTTTAATTCAAATAGGAATTTATATTAAAGTGTCTATTATGAAAATCAAGGAGATAACAAGTGAAAGCTAATACTAGAAAAATCATCGTAATATTATTTCTTTTGCTTTGCAAAGATGCTATTGCAGAAAACACCCTAAAAATTAAAGATGGCACTGTTACAGGTTATCGTGGCATGAAAGCTGAAAAAGTGCTAAAATTGACTCAAGACGTTAAGGTAATTGGAAGGCAAGCTTTTGAAGAAGATAGGTACTTGAAAGTTCTTGATTTATCAGAATGTTCTATGCTCCGAGTCATCGACTACGCAGCTTTTCAGCGATGTGAAGTCTTGGAACACATTGAATTTCCTAAAAACCTTGAAGTAATTAGAGGCTTTGCATTCAACTATTGCAAAGAATTATTAAATGTTGATCTTTCTAATTGTCTTTCTCTCACCATACTTGATGAATATGCTTTTAACAAATGCGAAAACTTAAAGACCATTAAAATTCCACGAAGTATAAAAAAAATAGGAAACAGGGCGTTTTATCGCTGTAATAACTTGAAAGAGATCGATTTATCCCAGTGCAACAATCTTGAGTTTATAGGAGAGAAAGCATTTGATTTTAGTCGTTCTTCTTTATATGAAAAATCTCACAATGTAGTTATTAAGCTTCCATTTAATATCACCACTATATACGAAAATAGCTTTGGCAATCGCGATTATTGCAATGAAATCCTCATTCCTAGAGGTGCAAAAGAATTACGAGAAAAAATCATTAAATCAGGCTTTCCCAAAGAGAGAATAAGAGAATACTAAGCACATCCAATATAATCATATTATAAGTTAGCTATAATTTATTATTTATAGTAACTTAAAATATTTATTGCTTGTTATAGGTGCGTGAAGCCGTTCATGTGGCTAATCAACTAAGGTTAAATCTTCAAGGATCTAAAATGAAACGTAATTTTTTTTTGTTGTTTGTTTTATTTTGTGGTTTACTGTATGCACA
>CAJPOH010000241.1 GCA_905372205.1 uncultured Treponema sp. | reverse complement strand
ATATATTTTTATAACGATAAAAGATAGGAGATAGTTTATGCAAGCCATGCCACTAGTAGAATATTTTAAGCCATACTTAAAAGTATTTGTGGAGGAAGCATCAAATGAAGGAGATGTAACAACTGAAAGTGTTATAAAAGAAGGACATCCAAAATCGAGACAGCTTCTTTATTCACTTATGGAAGATGTTTTAGAAGAAGGTTCTGAATTCAGAAACGCAAAATATGTTTCAGATTTTTTAGACCAAGTAAAAAATGGTAAAAAAGGAATTATTTTAGCAGAACATTATAGCAACTTTGACTATCCAATGTTTGCATATTTGTTAGAAAAAGCTAGTACTGATGGAAAGGAATTAATTGATCGAACATATGCAATCGCTGGTATAAAGTTAAACGAAGAAAATCAATATATTTCAGCTTTAGCTGCTGCTTTCAACCGTATTTTTATATGTCCTAGCCTATCTATTGAAAAAATAATAGATGAAGGAAAGAAAGAAGAGGTAATTAAAAAAGCAAGAGCAATCAATATTGCTTCAATGCGTGCAATGGATAAGCTCAGAACATCAGGTCATCCCATTTTAGTTTTTCCATCAGGTACACGTTATAGACCTGGTAAACCAGAAACTAAAAAAGGCAGAAGAGAGATTGATAGCTACATCAAATCCTCTGACATCATGCTGTTGCTTTCTATCAACGGGAATTGTTTGCGTATTTCCGAAACAAATAGTATGGAATTAGATCTGATATATAAAGACAAAATGATTATAACGGCTAGTCAGGTTTATGATTGTGCTAATTTTAGAGAAAAAGTTAAAACAAAAAAACAAGGAAGCAATGATATCAAGCAAGATGTTGTAAATGAAGTTATGGATATATTAGAAAATATGCACAAAGATGCAGAAAAAGGAAGATTATAACTTGTTAGGAGAATATCGATGAAACAAATAATTGAGCTTAAAGTAAGAAGCTATGAGTTAGATTCCTACAACCATGTTAATAATGCTGTATATTTAAATTATCTTGAATATGCAAGAATGGAATATCTAAATAATATAGGATTTGATTTTAAGTCATTAACCGAAGAAGGCTATATGCTATATGTTACACATATAGATATAAAGTATAAATTTTCTGCAAGATTAAATGAAAAATTATTTATAGAAGTCGAACATACAAAATTAGGAAAGTTGTCAGGAACTTTTCATCAAATCATACGAAACGAGAACAATCAAATCTGTGTAGAAGCGGATGTTTCCTGGGGATGTGTGAACAAAGATGGCAGACCATCGAAAATGCCTGAAAGATACGTAGTCGAAGCTCTACAGCCCATCTCGACAGAACAACTCAATACTGTGAGTGACTGCAGTCGCTAGTACTCAATAAAAAGCACGGTACGAAGGTAGTTTACAAAAGCAAACCTCATCACTAAACGTGATGTCGGCACTGTATCATAATGTCTCTTTTGTGTCAAGCATACAAAAAAGTAGGAATGATATTTTGGTCAGAAACTATTAAAAGCGTTTAAGTTAAGGAAACGCATGATAAAGCTAGATTACTGACGGCAACAGTTACTAGGAGTACTGCTGGCGGAGTATCAGGGGCTTTTAGCCCCTGCGACGAGGGGAAGTTTATTGGAATGCAACTACATTCGTAGCCACAACGTGTCAAAGCGGAGTATTTAATTCATGCGTTAGCCTAATAGCTACGCTGGCGGTAGCTCACTCCTTTCTCAAATTGCCATAAGTTACGACTGAATGGCAACTTATTAATCAGAGCATTCCTAATACAATATTCTAAACATAACAATAATATATTTAATATAACACATTATATTTTTTTCATTTTGAATAAACAGAAAAGCTTTATTCCTACATAAAAAATAACAATGAAAGATAAAATTACAGAAAAACAACACCATATTCGTCGCCATTTCTTAGCTTTTATTAAAGCAATATTCAAAGAAGCAATCTTTGCTTCTTGAATATTCCTTTCTTTCATCACTTCGTTCTCGAATGAGGCGAAGGAGTCCTCTAAGCTCTTCAATGAGTTCTCCTTCTCTATCAATGATTTCTTCAATATTGCTACTGTAGTTTTCAATGAAACTTGTTGCTTCTTCAATTGATTGTTGTGAGCCTTCAATTCTTCCGATATTTTTTCTAACCTCTCCAGCTCCTCTTCCGTCAACCAAAAATCGCTGTGAAGTGGTGCAAGAAACACACAAAAACAAACTACAAAAAAAAAAGCATCTCAAAAATATTTTCATACATAACTCCATCAAACAAACAATATTTACATTTCTTCTTTTGCTTTTAATAAATTAGTTAAATAATGTTTATTCTTTTTTAATGGCAAAACAGTTGCTAGTTCTTTCATATCTTCAAGAATAAACTTATCCTTAGCTTTTTTATATAACTTTATCTTTCTTCTAACATTCACAATATAACAATCAATACATTCCAAAAGCCATCTCTTCGCTAGCATTCTTATATCATCCTCAATTTTTTCCCATTCAGGATATTTTTCGTTGCAATGAAGATTTTCAAGTTGCTCATAAAAGACTAAATAATTTTTTTTAATATCTTCAATAATCGAAGCTAAATAAGTCTCTCTATTTTCATTCATTATTTTCTTTTTGATATTATTAAAATGAACCCTTTCCATCAAAGCATCTTCAACAATATCAACAATACAAAGAGCAGGATATTGACAAATCAAAAACGACTTAAATATTTGATACACCTCACTTTCTGTCTTTTTAACACTCTTAATCAAGCTAGCCTCTAAATAATCATCAAAACATAAAGACTTCTTAAAAAGCATTTTTTGCAAAGTTTCATCTTGAGTCTTTTTTATATTTTCAAGCTCGATATCTTTTTTAAAAGCGTCCAGCTTATTGTCAAACTTTTTTCCAATAGCTACACTCTTATCCCCCCAGCCGAATTGAATACCCCGCATCATCAAAACAATAAAAATCAAAATAGCAATAAGTGAAATACTAATCCACCCTGCAACATTCAAACCATTCAAAGCTTCAATCATCTTA